>JAGVYH010000034.1 GCA_018303325.1 Candidatus Woesearchaeota archaeon | reverse complement strand
AACTAACGCCAGCAATTCTCGAAAAACGAGCAACTAAAGTGTGGACGTGGGGAAAATTTTTACATAAGAAATTAAAGTACCTGAACTAAGACAGTGCCATTCAAACAAACTCTTAATCTCACTTTTCATAAACACAAAAAAGTTCTCCATTTAGATTAAACCGTTGCAACAATTTTAATGAAGTAGGATGAAATGTTTCATGTCCATAAACAATCAATTTTCCGTTTAGCTCTTTCTGAAACTTCTCTTCCATGCCTCGGTAAAATGGCTTGTCTGGAGAGATGAATATATAATCATAACCTCTTACATTATGTCTAGAAAAATCATTTCTGATAAACTTTGTTTTCCAGAAATGCTCAAGATTAATATGCTCTTTTATATGATTGCTGACATTATGCAGCCATAAATCACTTTCAATTCCAACTGCTTTTTTTATGTTGAACAAAGATGCAAGCAGCACAACTCTTCCATCGCCGCTTCCAAGATCGCAGAAACTTCTGCACATCTTATATTTTCTGCTTTTCGGCTTTATAAAATTATTATTGTTCCAATTGTTCTCATTCCATAATGTATTAAAAACAGTAAATGTTTCTTTCAATGGTGTACCTGCCCAGAAACCAAGATTAGTTGAGTTTGATGTGATTAAGCCTTTGTGCAGCAGAAATTCTTCAAAATTTTGGTAAGTTCTGTTAATCAAATGAAATTCATCTAACTTCTTCTCTTCAAATAATTTAAGATATTCCATTTTGCTTTTTATGTTTCTTAATATCCTTTTTCGCTCACAGTCCTGTTTCTCTCTCTCAGTCCTGTTTTCCGCTCCCAATCCGTTTGTGGGCGCAGCCACACGTCTCATGAAAAATTTTAAGGTTTTTTGAAGTCGTCGTCTTAAAAAAATAAAATTAAATATCATCATGGGACGTGTGGCTGCGCCCAGGAACTAAATAAAAACTAATAATATATTCAATTAAGTTTTAACAATATAAAAAACAATTTACTCCAGCGGCACTTGGCTCCAAAGCTGCCAGTCATTGCTTGGTGAGTATGCACCGAAAATGAAATAAGGGCTTTGCATCTGTCTGAAATATCCGTGTTGGACATCTGTCCATCTTTGAGGCGCTCCTCCGCCACCCCAGTCTCCTCTGAAAATGGGGCTGCCAAATGCTCTCCATGTTTCAGTCATTTGCCTTCCTGCCCCAAATAATGAATCCTCTCCATAACCTTCAGAAATCATTGTACCTTTGTAACCTTTCTTTTTCAAATATTCAACTGCCTCTTTTACAGGAAGATCTCCTTGGCCAACAGGCAGATGATGATGTCCTGCGCCAATACCGTCGACAATATGAAGATGCCCGATAATATTCGCTTTTCTCATTTTTTCTACTTCTTCCATATACCACTTATCAAATCTTTCTTTGCGCAGTTCTTTTGTTTCGCCAGGCAAAGGCGTAAAGCTTTTCCACCACATCCCCAAATGCTGGGTGTCAATAGTTGCTTTGATATGCTCCTCTGCTTTTTTTTCAGCTTCTTCTTTTGACATTCCAGTATAGCTTGGATTTGGCACTTCTATAAGATTACCATGTCGGTCTCGTCTTCTTCCAGGATCTTCAATAAACTTTTCTGTCAGCATCTTTGTCATCATCTTTCTTGCGTCCTGTACTAATTCAATCAGTTCTTCAGGATGGCTTCCATATCCCATTTCAGGAAATATATTTTCAGGAGCAATTGTTATAGGCTCATTTGCATACGGTGATTTCGCAGTTCTTTCCATTGCATAAATGCCGGCTTCAGCATAACTTCTAGACGTTTGATCCTTTGCATAATCAGCAACAGGAACAACATGCAGCAAAGTTTCATATGTTTCGTCAGCGTTTGCATCTGCGGCAGCAGAACTTTCTCTGATAAATTTAAGGCTTCTTTCGGCTTGATCTAATCCTCTCTTTATAATTTCACTAGGTAGCATGTTTTCATTTGGCACAAAATCACCACCTTCAAAATGGTGTATGGCACGATTTTGCCTAAATAGTTTCCATTGTTCTTCAAGCGGTACATTTTCTTCTATTTTTTTAAAAATATCATAAGCTTCTCTGAGTTTTTTATATTCTTCAAATTCATTTTGGTACATTCTGCCGTGGAATAATGAAGAACCTCTTGCCTGCATAATTCTTGTCTCCATCTGTGATCTGAAAAACATTTCTTCTGGTGTATAAAGCCTTTCATTTCTCCAAGGCTCTTTGTTTGCATTGTGCTTATTCCAGTCTTCCGCCCTTTTCTCAAAATCTTCCCATGTTAATCGATTTGTTTCAAATTTTGTTTCGTTTTCATTCCAGATAGGCACTCTTTGGAATAAGTCATCTGGTTTAGTTTCGTCAAGAAAACCACCATCCTTGTCAACATATTTCATTCTGCCGTCATTATCATCCATTTTCATTTCAAACTTTGGCTCGTGTACAATTTGTGATTTTCTGACTTCTGTAATTAATTTGCCGGTTCTGTCGTCTACCATATACAATACTGCCCTTCCTGGCTCTTCAGAATAATTCATAAATTCCCATGTGCCGTCTGGCTTTTTCTTGTTCCATGGCGCTGTTGTAATGTCTCTTTGAAATTCGCCTGTATGAACAACTATTGCCTGAGCGCCGACATCAGACGCAAGGTCAATTGCTTTTTTTACTTCCTCAATTTCAATCTTTCTGTGCTCGTCGTTAAAACCTCTTTCCTGCGGATTATAGCCTGACATATTGCCGATATTTGCAGGAGTGTGGACAGAAGTATATCTTACTTGGTTTATCCTTGCTATATCTCTTAATGCCTCTCTTGCTTCTTTTCCGTAAGCCTCTGCGCCAGTTGATTCTTGACCGCCGCCCATGCTTGTGCTAAGCTCAATCCATCCAGCGCCTCTTCTGATGGCATCTGTTGTTGTTTTTAAAAGGCTTCCAAACCGGCTGCCTTCAGGAACACTAAAACCAATGTCGCTTGCTTTTACAATAGGCTCTTCAATTGCAGCTTCATTATTTCCTTTAACTGGTTTGCCATATTCTCCAAAATAAGAAGTGCTTGGACTAGAATAATAAACAGGCTCAGGACCAAAATAACCGCTTCCAAAATACATGATGCTCCTCTTTTTTTGATTTGTTCAAAAATTAATTGCTGTATGTATATTTTTATAAAAACTTAATATCTTCTTGCGTATGTAACTATATAAATATTGTGGTTTTTTCAGATTTCAGATTTTTACATTGCCTTTTAATATGATGACTGCAAACGAGAGAGATAGAATAGTACCAAAAAGACAACAAAAAGTATTTATAGTTGTTTGCTTTACTAAAATCAATCTTCTGCTAGAAAAAGAACAGGAGGAATAAAAATGTCAATAGATCAGTTAATTCCACAATTTGGACATTTGAGCAGGACACTTTTAGTAGGTTCATCCTTGGCTGTTGCTCTAAGTTTTGGTTGCGGCGATAAGGCTGCTACTTCTTATTCAGAGGCATCAAATGAAAAAAGCCCTCAGCCAAAAGAAGAATGTTTTATTCCAGGACAATCAGGGCGAACTACGATAATGATGATTCCTAAATATACTTATGATGAATCAGGAAAACTTACTGGACAAATTGGCAAGGGTGGACAGTCTACAGAATATACTTTGAATATTTATAAAAAAATTCCTTGCGTAAAACCTGATTTTGTTAATAATAGTAATAGTACAATTACTGATAGGGCGCATGGATTGATGTGGACGATTGAAGCAACGCCTGATGAGCGCAGTTTAGGTGGAGCGGTTGAAGCATGTAAAAACGTAAAAAATGCAGGTGGTTATAATGATTGGCGTGTGCCAACTATTGAAGAGTTATGGACACTATGGACTGAAGAAACGCCATGTCATTTTCCATCAATTTTCCAAGGTAAATGTTGGCGGTATTGGACATCTACTCCAGCACCAGCGGGTTGGACTGATAATTATTTTGCAGTTTATTTTGAGTCAAGTTATCCAATGCTTCAAGCGGTTCGATATCAAGGAAACTGGATGCCATCAACTGTGCGATGTGTGAGGGTATTTAGCAGTGATAGTGATATTTCAGTATCAGGTACAAGTGCAAATAGTGGAAGTGTAAAATTGAACGATCTTTTGCGGCAAAGTGCAAAATCTGGTGATCCCGATAGTGATCCTGACGGGAATCCTCGTTTGGATAGTAAGATGCTCGCAAGATTAATGAGTGGCGAGGCAACTAAAAATAGTGCTGAATGCGATTTAAAAAAATTTAATAAAAACAGTGAATATGTTGATTGTTCAACTTCTCAAAGAGTATTTGTAAGAGCTTTTAATATTGATGATACTGGCGAAGTTTTGTTAGATGGCAGGAGAATTTTGCAGGTTGGTTATCGTGAAGATAGCGGTTATGTGGATATTACGTCGCATATCAAATCAGGAATGAATTTTTTAAGATTTATCGCAAAAAATCAGCTCGGAGGTTATACTTGGGGATTAGAAATCAAATGTGATGATGCTTTAAAATATTTATCCGCAGCTGGTCTGGCTGGAAAATTAGGGGCGCGTAAAAATGATTATACTAAGACTCAACAAACAATATTTGATTGCACCTTGCCAATAATTTTAAAAAATCAATAAAAAAAATTAATAATTATTTAATAAATTCTCTCCTAAATAAATTCGTTTGCGCGGTTATTTTACACAAACAATACTACTAAAACAACTTAAATGTTAATTTTGCGCGGTTATTATAAAGAAGCCAAACCTAATCAACCGCCACCATCTATTCTAACCAACACCTAATTTAAAATCTGCTCTTTCGCAAGGATAATATTCAAGAGTTGTGTGTTCCTCGACAAAGTGAGAATAGATTACAAAAAAGATAAGTTTGTTTTTCGCATTGAAAAACTTTATAAATACCCTCTAATTTGCTTGAAATAGGACATAACACCATAGATGCGTTATAATAAGGGCGTTTATGTTCAAAAAGCACTAATTAATGGTTTAAAATCAAAAATCCGCTTGATAATAGGAGGAAAAAGCATGTCAAGTTTTAATAATGTTCCACAAGGCGAATTGATAGCTAAAACAGCTGAAAAGCTAAAGTCGTTTAAAGAGTTAACACCGCCTGCATGGGCAAATTATGTCAAAACAGGCACACAAAAACAAAGGCCGCCTATGAAAGATGATTGGTGGTATACTAGAGTTGCTGCTCTTCTGCGAACATTAGCATTAAAAGGCCCAATTGGCGTTTCTAAGTTAAGAACAAAGTATGGCGGAAGAAAAAGACGTGGGCATCAACCGCCAGAATTCAGAAAAGGCTCTGGCAGTATTATCAGAAAAGCATTGCAGCAATTAGAAAAAGCAGGGCTTGCCAAGCAAAAAGAAAAAGATATTCATAAAGGAAGAATCATAACTACAAAAGGCATTAAATTACTAAATGATGCTGCTAAAGAATTATTTAAAACTTATCCAAAGCATGTTGTTAAGGTTACAGAGGAGATTGTGGAAGCAGATGCAGCAGCAGATGATATTGATGATATTACTTTTGAAAAACATATTGAAAAACACGATAAGGCTCAAGCAAAAGTTCAGCCAAAGGCTGAAAAAAAGCCAAAGAAAGAAGAGTGAATTATTAAAAACTGATTCATAATAAAATCATAGCAATAAAAAACTCAAAAATTAAAAATTGTTGATAAACATGGCAAGATATCTTCACTTAAGCAGAAAATTAAGATTAGCTAAACTTGGAAGGAGAACCAGATGGGCTCCTTTTTGGACAGTTCCAAAGGTTTATGGTAAAGGCAGAATGGTTCATCCAGGCAGGCATACCTTTGTAAAGAGGAGCTGGAGAAGAACAAAAACAAAGGCATAATTTTCAATAATAATACTAACTAATAAAAAATAACTTAAATCAAAACAATTAACTTAAATTAACACAAATAAAATAAAAAAACAAAACAATACTTCACATGAATAGGTGTAAATAATGAGCAACGAATTAAAGCGAACTTACAATATTCCATTAAGAAAAGAATATCTTAAAGTGGCTTATTACAAAAGGTCGAAAAAAGCTGTCACAGCATTAAAGCAGTTTGTAAAAAAACATATGAAAATAGATAATATGGAAAATGTTCTTATTGGTAAGTATCTTAACGAGGAGATTTGGAAGAGAGGCATTTCTAACCCACCTCATCATGTTCATGTAAATATTCTTAAAGATATTAAAGAAAATAAAGCGCTTGTTGAATTGTTTGACAAGCCAATTGGCTTTGATAAAAAGAAAGAATCCAAAAAAGAAGAGAAATCAAGCGGAGCCAAGGAAAGGATTAAGGAAAAATTAGGGTTGAAAGAAGATAAAAACTCAGGCTCAAAAGAAGCTGGTATTGAAGGAAAGGTTGAAGCAGCCAAATCAAAGAAGAAAAAAGAAACAATAGAAGAAAAGAAAAAAGAAACTTCTGAAGAAAAAGCAGAGAAAGCAATGGAGCACGTTAAAGAAATCGAGCATGAAAAACAAGAAAAGGCAGAAGAGATTGAGAAAGAAGAAATAAAAGAAATGAAAAAAGAACTGCCAAAAACACATCATCACATTCCTAAATCAGAAGAAAAAGAGAAAAGAATTGAACCGCACCAGCAAGGGCCGATGCATTTGTAGGGAATGTTTGTAAATTCTGTTGCATATACACCCTTTATGCTCATTTCTTAAAAATTGCAGTTCACATTTTGTTGTTTTATCTACAAATTATATACTATTTTGTAAATGCTCATGGTATAAATCTAATACAGTATTTTTGAAATTATACTTCCGGCAAAATTGGTTTTGCAACATTTAATGCACAGACAGAATTTGATGATTTGGAAATATGTCCTTTGGAGTAATTAGATAATTTTAATTATGCCTCTTCACTAATTTTATATGCTCTACAATTATGAAGCAAAAATCTTTACTAAACTGCTCTCAATCTCTTTTATCTTGTTTCCTTTAAGAGAATCTATTTTGTATGAAACAATCTCTTTATCTGCTGTGAATATTCTGTTTGGCCTGATGATACTATCTTGATATAAATTTCCATCAATCAGGTCAGTATTATTTAGAATAATTGAATAATTATCAAACCTTGCTTTGCTGGTTATCTGACAACAAATAATATCATCGCCTTGAAGAGTGGCAACAACAACTGCAGGTCTTTTTTTCAAGGCATTTAAATCTGAAAAAAGGGAATGGAATCACTACTATGTCGCCTTTTACAAATTTTTCCATGCTTTCTCATCCTCTTTGCTAAGCCAGTCTTTTGCCAATGAGGTTTCGCTTGCTAACATAGTAAACATCTTCTTGCTGAATTGCTTTAATGGCCTTAGTTCTATCCTGTCTTCAAAAGCCAAAATAGCAATTTTTGTGCCTTCTTTAAATCCTTTCTTCTTTCGAATCTCCTTTGGTATAGCAATCTGGCCTTTACCTGTTATTTTACTTGTTCTCATTTCCAAAAGCGTCATTTTCTCACCACCAATATCTTACTTGTAAGAAAAGTAAGATAATATATAAATCTTTTGATTATTAGCTCTGCTTTTGGTAGTTGGGTTCTTGATTTCATTATTGTAGTTAAGCTCCTTGTTATAACCATCGACGATATTTCCGCAAATTTTCCGAGAATGAACATAAAAAACTAGGGAAAACCGAAAAGGATATTTAAAGCGTGAAAAAATTATCGGAAATATACTCAAAAAAGATAACTCCACATAAGCGTAGCGCAGTGCGGAGCACCTATTGTTTTTATCATTAATTATCTTTTTTGGTATCCCGCAAATCCGACACAAGTCTATGCGAGCAAACTTTATATGTAACAAAGCAGAAAATAAAGTGGTCGGATTTGTGTGATTTTGGTGAAAGCGAAAGATTTGCGGGAAAAAATGGGGTGGAAAAGTAAGCACAGAAATACTAAACCACTTCATCTATATTTAATCTATTCAAACCTGCTTCGCCGCTAATTTAATATCATTTTCAAGAACAGTTTTTCTTCCGGAATGTTTGGCTATTTTTACAGCGTGCTCAGATATCTGCATGCCAATGTCTGTAAGTATTTCAGAAAGTGCTGCCAGAGAATCATCGCTTATTCTTTTTGCGCCGACTTTTGCCAGGATTTTTGCCATTGGCGCTTTTGGTATTGTTGTTGTTTTTCTCGTCATAAAAATCACTGTTTTTTAGTGCTGTTAATAAAATTTAATGCTATTAATAAACAATCTGATAATATAAAATTGCCTCAACAAATAATAAATAAAAATGAGGTATCGTCTCACCCCTGATTAGATACCCCACATGGTCTTTGCGTAGTAATTTAACTACTGCAATAACTGATATTTAAATATTTCGGATTTGGTGAGATTTTGGATAATTCTATCTGTGTAACTTTTTTTTCCAGCAAAAACAAATATAAACAACCTAATCTAACATCTCTATTTATGTCACACAAACTCTTAGAATTAGTCTTGGAAAATGCAATCAGATATGAAGGCAAAGCTTCTGTAGGCAGTATTCTAGGAAAACTTATCTCTGCTGATCCTCACTTAAAAGACAGCAAGGAAATGATAAAAAAGGTTTCTCAGGAGGTTGCGCAGGTTGTTAAACAGGTTAATGCAATGACAAAAGAGCAGCAGTTAGCTGAATTCGAAAAGCTCGGCGGTAAACTAACAGAGAAAGAGAAAAAGGAAAAAACAACAACATTGCCAAAATTAAGAGATGTTGGCAGACCTATTGTCCTAAGGTTTGAGCCAAGCCCGTCTGGTCCATTGCATATAGGTCATGCTTATGTTTTTGGTCTTAATTATCAGTACGCACAGGAATATAAAGGCAAATTAATTTTAAGAATCGCAGACACAAATGCTTCTAATATAAACACACAGTCTTATGAGCTTATTCCTACAGATGCGAATTGGCTCACTAATAATGGTGTCAATGAATTTATTATCCAGTCTGACAGAATTGACATTTATTATGATTATGTCCTTAAATTTATAGAAAAAGGCCATGCTTATGTTTGTTCATGTTCTGCAGACGAGTTTAAAGCGATTTCAAAGCGCAAAGAAGAATGTCCATGCAGAAATCATTCTAAAGACGAGAACCTCAAAAGATGGCATGATATGTTTACTAAATATAATGAAGGC
The DNA here is from genome assembly GCA_018303325.1 of Candidatus Woesearchaeota archaeon. GTDB lineage: Archaea > Nanobdellota > Nanobdellia > Woesearchaeales > DSVV01 > JACQSP01. The sequence goes on along the minus strand of JAGVYH010000034.1, from coordinate 227 downwards.
GATGCAGTTTTAAGATTTAAGAGTGACATGAAACATCCTAATCCTGCAATGAGAGACTTTCCTTTGTTCAGAATAAATGACGACGAGCATCCGAGAACAGGAAAGAAATACAGATTATGGCCGTTAATGAACTTTGCTGTTCTTGTAGATGATCATGAGCTTGGTGTAACGCATATTTTGAGGGCAAAAGATCATGCTGATAATGCAAAAAGACAGGAGATGATGTA
>JAGVYH010000069.1 GCA_018303325.1 Candidatus Woesearchaeota archaeon | reverse complement strand
TTGTAAAGTTTTATAATGAAGAAAGAATACATCAAGGAATAAATTATCAAAAACCTATAGATAGATACAAGTGTGCCATTAATGCGTCTTAGCACAGTTTTTTTGAGTAGCTTGGGGTTCTATTCGTTTGCAGTATGTTTTCAAATAATTTTTATTTTTATCATATTCATTTATGATACTCACTTTTTTTCCGTATATAATTGAATTATTGCCTTCTTTGTTGATAAATCCTATCCATGCAGGCATTTTTATATTAATTGTCTTCTCTATAAATTTAATGTTTTGCCCTTCTGCAGAATCACAAAAATAATGTTTCCAAACACCAGCAACAGAATTCCATTTCTTTTTTTTGGCTTCTGTTCCATACACTTGAACACAATTTACAGTTAGTTTATCTGTTTTTGTTTCTACAAAATTGTTATCATAATAACTTGTTTCCCAATCGTTGTATTCTTTATTATTTATCGTGATAAATCCAGCCTTGGTTGTGTCAGTAATGCCTTCATAATATTGGATTGTCTTGTTTATTTGTGGGCAATCAAACTGATCACCAACCTGTTTTTCCATGTACTTTTCTCCATATTTAACCAAACCAATGAATAATGCACCAAATATTAAAAATAATATAATTATGGCAATTAATGCAAAAATTAAAATTTTTTTCAGATTCATAAACATCCACTTGAACAGCTTATCTTTAAATATCTTTCTCTTAACAATTAATACTTTCCTAGCACTTCATGCACTGGACCATCGGGTGTTAGTGTGCTTTTATAAATATTGAAAGAATCTACTTTAAACTTTACAGGTTTTACATGTATCTTTTTTATGCAATCAATAAACTGTTTTCTGTCTTTAATGAATTTGACTCTGAACAAAGTAAGATGCGCATGAAACCTAAGATCTTTCTTAAACCTGCTTACAAGAGCATTATCTATATTCTTTTGCAGTTCGTTTATTCTGTCGTGTTTTTCACAGGGTTCAATGCCTGTCCAGATAACTTTGATATAATTTTCGCTGGGAAAAAACCCTATATTTGATAGTGAAACTTCAAACGGCATTAATTTACTTAACTTTATTGCCTTAAGCAGTTCTTTTATCTTTTCAATATCTTTATCTTCAATCTCTCCAAGAAATTTTAAAGTAAAATGAAATTCTTTTACTGTTGAAACTTTGAAATTATCTTTTTGATTTAACAAAATTTTATTCTGTACTCTTACTAATTCTTGTTTAACCTCTTCTGGCAAAGGTATTGCTATAAATGTTCGCATAAAATGGATAGAACAAGTTAGGTTTATATAATTTATTTAAAATTACAGATTTACATTAATAAAGATAATAATAATTTATACTAATAAAAAAAATTACTAAAAAGAAAAATAAAAAGTTGTGTTGCTGGCTAAAATTCTTCTTTAGTTTCTTCTTCGCTGGAATCTTTGCTCTCTTCGTCGGATTCTTCAGATTCATCACCAAAGTTTTCGCTGTCTTCCCCTTCTGGAATCAAATCTTCTTTTTTCTCTTTTTCTGGCGCTTCCTCTGATGTTCCTTCTGACTTTTTGCTGCCTTCTCCGACAACTTCAGCGAAACCAACTTTTCTTAAGACTTTGGTTATTCTAACCTTAACCTCGTCTCCTTCTTTTGTGTTGGGCACAAACAAGACAAAACCATTCTTTTTTGCAATTCCGTCTCCTTTTTCTCCGACTGCTTCTATCTTTACGTCAAGCTCTTCTCCTACTTTTACTGGAGCAAAACCGCCCCTATTAAATCCTTCATTTCTTCTCATCATTTTACTTATTTCACCTATCTATCAATTGTTTATTAGTCGCATCTATATAATAATGCTGTATAATGCAACTTAAATAACCAAGAATACTCTCGAATTTTTAAATGTTTAGGATTTTTTGGGTCATTATTGGCTTACAACTTGAATTGTTAGGGTCACCTTTTTGTGTATTTTTGTGTGTATTACCAAACATTTCACCACCTTTTCCTCTATTTAAACCAACTTCAACCACAAACATTAAAAAGCACCCATCTTATCTTAAGATAATGGCTGAATATTCATATGATATTAAAATTCCTAAAGAAAGAATAGCTGTTTTAATAGGCAAAAATGGCGAAATCAAAAAAAGGATTGAAGAAGAAACACATACAAAAATAATCATTGACAGCAAAGAAGGCGATGTTATTGTTGAAGGTGAAGATCCTTTAACCCTGTTTTCTACAAGAGATATGATAAAGGCAATAGCGCGTGGCTTTAATCCAGATATTGCTAATCTTTTATTAAAACAAGATTATACTCTTGAACTTGTTGAGCTGAAAGAATTTGTTAAAACACCTGCGCAATTAATAAGGATAAAAGGCAGAATAATCGGCAAAGACGGCAAAGCGCGGAAAGTAATAGAAGGGCTTACAGAAACATACATCTGCATCTTCGGCAAAACTGTTGGTCTTATTGGTTTAGGAGAAGATGTTTCTAATGCAAGAAGAGCTATTGAAAGCTTAATCGCAGGAAGCACGCATGCAAATGTCTACAAATGGCTTGAGAAAAAAAAAAGAGACAAAAGAATGCAAGCAATTTGAGATTAGTTTTTCTTTGTTTATATTCTATGAATTTTCAACAAGATTATTATATTATCTAAAACTATCCTTTCAAATGCTTGTTAATTACAGCTTTTACAACATTATAAGGCTGCGCCCCAACAAGTAATTCTCCGTCAATTACTAATGTTGGGGTTGTCTTAACACCTAACTCTTTCCCTTCAGCAATATCTTCCTCTACATTTGCAAGCTTGTCATGATTTAATAAACAATCTTTGAACTTGTCAACGTTTTCTATATCTGCATCACTAGCAAGATTAATTAAATCATTCTCTGTTTTAATCTCTTTTTTTGGGAAAAATAACTGGTTATGATATTCTATAAATCTATTCTGGTCATCTGCGCATTCAGATGCTTCAGCAGCTAACTTTGCCAACGGATGAATATCTGTATTAGGGAACTGTCTCTGATAAATCTTTACTTTAACGCCGTAATCTTCCTTGACTTTTTTCAGTGTTGTCTGCATAGCAGCTGAGTAAGGGCAGAAAAAATCAGAATACTCATAGATTGTTATTGTGTTAGATTGCGGCGCTAATACCTGCGTGTATTTGTGCACGAAAAATAAAATTCCAACAATAATTATTAGTAACAGCAAAAATGCGCCGAAATTGCCCCAAAAAGAAGGTCCGTCATAATTATTATCCTTATTGTTGTTATCATTATATGAATTAATCACATTATTATTTTTCTCTTTTCTTCCACTTTTTACTTTTTTTCCATATCCATTATTATTCTTTTTTTCTTCTGTGAACTCATGTTCGTCTTCGCTTTTAATATCGTCATAATATGGAACAATCTTTATTTTTGATGTTTCACTATCTTTATCTTCTTTATGCTTCTTAACTTGTTTCTTCTCACTCTTTATGTCCATAGTTTTTACTCCTCTTTGGTATGCTTCCCTTTTATCTTCTTTTTTTGGCTTTGCCCTCGCGTCTAAAATTTCATCTATTGCTTCTTTCTTCTTTTTTTCATCAGTCTTTTTTTTGGTAGAATATCTTAGTTTAGAATCTATACTTTTAAGGCTTTTATGATATTCTTCCTCAGAGATTATTCCTGTTTTGTAAGTGTTTTCAAGACGCTCTTTTTGTTTTTGCAATCGTTCAATTTCTTTATCCATGGTTTCACATCTTTTACTCATTTCTTTTAATTTTTTAACTTTTTGTAATAAGTTTCCCTTGATGATTATAATAATTATTTTTTTGTCTTTTTCATTATGATTTGTAACTTACTGGTAATCTATTCTGTCAAGAAGACTTTTATATTTATATGCATTTATATTGCGAAGTAAATAATAAGCAGGTTTTTTGAATTTTTCCTATTTTTCTATTTTATTTCTTTCTTATTCAACAATATTTATATAAACAGCCCTCTTCCCCAAAAAAGTGATAAATTCAATCAAGGATTCAGTTAAAGGCACAATTATTGGCGGAAGCCATAACAAAATATTAATCAGGCAAAAGTATGACCAAAAAGTGGAAATAGGCGAGCTGCTTGTTTCTCAAGAGAAAGACAAGCCAGAAAAAACTCTTCTTCAGGTTTATGATTTAATCTATGGCAGCCAGCTTTCACAGGCTAATTTAGAATTAATATCGGGGATTAAATTAGAGCAGGTGTCAGAAGAGCAGCATTTAAGTTTTATTGAGCATGAATTAAGAAATTATAATCTTGTTATTGCAAAAAATCTTATACAATTAGACACAAATACCATAAGTAAATCTTTACCTTGTTTTTTCTCAGATGTGCGCGGTTTGAAAGAAGAAGATCTAAAGTTTATAACCAAACCAAAGAACCCATTGCACGTCGGAAGGTTAAGGAGCGGCTCAAAAATATTTGAGTATGATATCTATTTGCAGGGGGATGCTGTTTTATCAGAGCATATTCTTATCTCTGCTTCCACAGGAAAAGGCAAGAGTAATCTGACTAAATGCATTTTGTGGTCTCTTGTCGAGCAGGATTTTTGCGGTGTTCTTGTTTTGGACCCGCATGATGAATATTACGGCAGGAATAAATTAGGGTTAAAAGATCATCCTCTTAAAAACAAAATAATATATTATTCTAAAAATCCTCCAGCTGGAGCAAGAAGCTTAAAGATAAATATCAGCTTAATCAAGCCAACTCATTTCAGAGGCGTGGTTAACTGGTCAGATGCGCAGTATGAAGCATTAGTAGCTTATTACAATTATTATAAACAAGATTGGATAAAAGCGATATTATTGGAAAAGACAGAGAAAGAAAAAATAGAAAAAGAAAAAACAGAACGATTCACTGAAAAGGAAAAATTAACCGGAATGAATGGATATCAATCGTCAACAGAAAGATATGGCAACCAATTAAACCAATCTTATGGTCCAAATGGCAGTTTTCAGAGTGCAACAATCGGCGTTATAAAACGAAGAATGCTTAGCATATTAGATTTAAGCCTAAATTCTAAATCAGATGACATTGTATCTAAAGGCATATTTGATTTTCATTCAGGTGAATCAACTGTGCATGACATTGCAGAAGAGCTTGAAAATGCGAGAACAGTGATAATTGACACATCCAATGTTTCAAGCCAGCAAGAAATATTTATTGGCTCTTTAATATGCAGTGAACTTTTTAATAAATATAAGCAGTATAAAACAGACGGTAGTTTAGCAGAAAAACCGCAGATTTCTGTTGTTATTGAAGAGGCGCCAAGAGTTCTTGGGAAAGATGTGCTTGAAAAAGGTTCAAATATATTCGATACTATTGCAAGAGAAGGGAGAAAGTTTAAGGTTGGGCTTATTGCAATCACCCAGCTGCCTTCACTGATACCAAGGCAGATTCTTGCAAACATGAACACTAAAATAATTCTCGGTATGGAGATGGGTATTGAAAGGAAAGCAATAATAGAATCAGCTTCACAGGATCTGAATGATGACGACAAAAATATTGCATGTCTGGATAAGGGAGAAGCAATAGTCACAAGCAACTTTGTTAGATTTGCAACACCAATTAAAATACCATTATTTGAAGAATTGATATTTAAAGAAATACAAACCAAAGTCAAGCAGTATGCAAAAGACTTTAGCGGTGTAAATCTGGGTTAATTGTATATAGCTTATTAGCTGATTATAAAGAAAGGTTAGCTAAATATACCTCATAAATCTAATAAATTTATAAATGATTAAGTATTACTATACCTATAAATTGCCATATAATTATTATATAAATAATTGAACTTTTGCGGTTTTCAAAATTTAAATATGAGTTAATGCGTGATTGGTGTTGTTTAACTTAGCTATTTATGAATAATCGCAAAAGTTGAGTAAATAACTTATCTTGCAATTATCCTTTATGATATTATTTAGGTGGTGAAAATATGAAAAAAACAACACTTTTTATTTTTGGAATAGTTGCAATACTATCTTTAATATTATCCAGCATATTTGTTGCTGCTGACACATACCATATCTTTGAAAATAAAAACGAGCTTTTGATGGTAGAAAACCATAAGATTGTGCTTGTTGATGTGACAAATGATAATGAATGTATCTTTACAATAGACGGCGAAGGCAAGGTTATTTGGAAAGATCATAAAGACGGAACAAAAGATGTAACTCTATTTGTAAAAAAAGCCTTTGCAATAAGAACTAAGACAAACAATTCTGTTTACTGCGAGGCATTTATAGACGTTAAAGCACCTAAAGAGACTGAAAAAAAGAAAGAGATTAAAGTGATTATCTCCCCAAATACTTCAGCAGCTAATGCACAGCAAGCTTCACAGGAGATAAATATAATTAATGTTTCTGAACCAAATGCAGTACAGGAAATCACTCCACCTGTTGAAGAAATAAAAGTAAAAAAAGGCGTTATCCAAAGAATTGTCGAATTCCTAAAGAATTTTTTTAAATAATTTCAATGATTTAGAGATACTAAATAACAAAAATAATAAGAAGTAAAGAAGTAATATTCAACTAGTAATAACAAATAATAATAACCATTTAAGATGAAATTTTCTCATATTGCTGATTGCCACATAGGAAGCTGGCGTGACCCCAAATTAAGAGAAGCTAGTTTAGATGCTTTTCTAATGGCAACTGCCAAATCCAAAGAAGAACTTGTTGATTTTATTCTAATTTGCGGTGATTTATTCAATACATCCCTGCCTGCAATTGACAAATTAAAGATAGTTGTAAAAAAATTAAAGGAACTGAAAGAAAGCGATATTCCTGTTTATATTATTCCTGGAAGCCATGATTTTTCTCCAAGTGGAAAGACGATATTAGATGTTCTGGAAAATGCAGGCTTAGTGATTAATGTTGTCAAAGGCAGGGTTGTTGAAAATAAACTGTCGCTTGTTTTTACAGAAGACAAAAAAACAGGAGCAAAAATAACAGGGCTTTTAGGCAAGAAAGGGATGCTTGAAAAGAGCTATTACGAAGCATTGGATAAAGAGTCTCTTGAGCAAGAAAAAGGGTTCAAAATATTTATGTTTCACACTGCTTTGACAGAACTAAAACCAAAAGAATTGGAAGACATGGATTCTGCGCCGGTTTCATTGCTGCCAAAAGGATTTGATTATTATGCAGGCGGTCATGTACATATTATTGCAAATCATAGTTTGGAAGGGTATACCTCAATTGTTTATCCAGGTCCATTGTTTCCAAACAATTTTAAAGAGATTGAAGAGCTAAAGCATGGTGGATTTTACATTTATGAAGACGGTAACCTAACCCATTTTCCAATAAAAATTTATAATGTTGTTTCACTATGTTTCGACTGCAACAACAAAACACCGCAAGAAATAAGGAGAGAGTTATTGACACTGCTTGAAAATGAGCTTGAAATTTTTAAAAATGAATTAAACAAAACAATTGTAACAATAAGAATGTTTGGCTTAATAAAAGAGGGGAAAATAAGCGATATTAATCTTGATGATATCTTCGAGCAAATGTATCAGAAAGGGATTTATTTTATTATGAAAAATACTACCAAACTTACAACAACTGAGTTTGAAGAAATCAAGATAAATCTAGAAAAAAGCAATGATATTGAAGAAGCATTGATAAAAGAGCATATTGGCAAGGCCAGATTAAACTTAAAGATTGTAAAAGCTGAACCTGAAATAACTGGGCAGAAAGAAGAAACTCCAACAACAGAGCAAGAAAGAGAAACAAACGAGCATCAAGAAGAAATAAATGAACATAACGAACAAATAAACACCATAAAACAATTAATGACATCTTTAGACCTTGAGAAAATGGAAGGTGAGAGAGTTGTTGATTTTGAGCAGAGAATAAAAGATAATTTTAAGAAATTGCTTCAGATATAATTCTCTTTTTTAGTACTATCCTTTTAATACTCTAACTTTATTAAATTATTAAACTGCTTTTTTGTCGAATCTAACAATCATAACGTAAAAACCATAAAATTTAAATATTACTTAGTCTTACTTAGTCTTATGGAATCAATTACTATTAAAGTTGAAGGTGATTTGGCAAGAGAGATGAATAAAGCCATGAAACCTTATTACAGCACAAAGACAGAGTTTATTCGAGAAGCAATAAGAGATAAGCTGAAAAATCTAAAAAAACAGAAAATATTGGAAGAAGTTAAAAAGAATTTTGGCAAGGCAAAGACCAAAACACCATTATGGATGGATGAGGTGATAAGAGAAGAAGTTGGTAAAGAATATCTTAAAAAATTTGGTTTAGAGTAAGTCCTCTGGTTTTTTCACAATTACAATATCCAAAAGTTCAAGGGCATGTTTATCTCTTGTAATAAATATTGCCTTGTTATCTCTTGCTATAATTGCATGCAATGCATCACCAAAAGGAATATTTCTAAATAAGGATAATTTTTTTGCTTCTACTACTTGATACTTGAGTATGTCTACTTTTATAAGCAAACCTTTATTTTGAAATGGTTCGAACATATTAACAATTTTTTTCTCATCGTAATGTTTATTTAATTCATCAATAACAAAGCTAGAATAGAGTATAATCTCTTTATTATCATTTATTTTATTTATCAAAAATAGCGCCCACTCTCCCAAAGGCCGAAAATTATCCGACCTATTTTCATAATAGTCTCTCCAGATGCATGTGTCGAGATAAAACCTTCTTTTCATAAGAACTAATAGGTTAATAGATTAATTAATTTAATCAAGATTTTTTCGCAAAAAATTTGGTGGAAATCGGAAGATTTTCAATAATTGTTCGAAAAATTTGTGGAAATACACGAAATAAACAAAATGTAAGATAAGAGGTTTGTGAGCTTCTATATCTGCGCTTATTTACTTGATTTATCCTATTTTTCATTTGTTATCTTGAAAACCCCCTATTAAACTTTGAACGCTGCCGGTCGGCTCTTATTATTTTTCTATCTTAATCATCTTTATAAATCAAGATATTATTCCTTAAAATTCAATGCAAAACATCCAAGGAATCGAGCCATTTATGACAGAGTTCATCAGTTGGTATTCAAAATTCTTGCGGTCAGTGAAAACATTTAAAATTGAACGCCCAAAGAGCGAAGCATTTCAGTCTAGAACAATCATTCCTAATACCTACAAATTATTCTACGGCATTGATGGTGGATGTATATATGATATTAATCCTCCCTCAAATGGCACTATTAAAAATGTTGAAAAAGGCACTCTTGAAGAGCTTGTTGCGAAAGAAGAAGAGTTGATGGCAAAGCTTGGACAGCTCGAAGCAGCACATGGCATCCATGCAACCCATTATTTCAAATTCTTGAATGGTTCAGTTGCAAAACTATCAAAGGATGAATTCTTGTCGCTTCCGCAATATGATCTCTTTGTGACTGCACTAGAATTTTCTTTGAATCATAATCCTTCTCCAAAACCCAGAAAAAGAGCAAGATCAACTCAACAAACGTTAAAGCAAACAACTGATCAGAAGATTGCTATCAGATTATTTTATGATGACGAACCAGGTGGGTTTTATGAAGCAAGATACACTTTGACCAGTACTGGTGTTCATTTCAAGCCAAGGCCTGTTGTGCCTGGTGTCAGAATGCATCATCTTAATGTTCATTGGTTAGGTGTTGACCATCCAGAAGGCAGGGATAAAGGATATATGTTCTTTAACATCAGCGGCGATTATGATGGCCAGTTCTATGTGGATAACGTTGTTAGAGGAGAGAGACATCCATTGTTTGAATTTTTTGTGCATCCAATTCGTGAAAGAGAGATAACTACTCATTATGTACTCTATACAAGGCCTTCATTTAGATTGTCAGAATACGGCAAAGGTTATCTTACTGTGTTCTTAGAGATGTTGAACGAAGGCATGGACAGATTATGAGATTGGAATTATAACACATATCAACAAAATAAGAAACATTATAAAAAGATAAATCACCTTTCTTCTCTTCTTTTTTAAATAATTGCATCTGCCGTATATATGCTTCTTTCTTTATGATTGTCATAAAGAAGCCTTGTCCGCATTTTTGGTAGGATTTATTTTTGCAAAAGACATAGAAACCTGACTAAAAAAGTTAAGAAAATTTCTCAACAAAAAACTTATCCTATAGTTCTTCTTACATCAGTTACTTCAACAGAATTAACCTCTTCAATTTTTGCAATCTGCGTTTCCAATTCTTCTGTCGATCCTTTACTTTCATCCATTACGAAAAACAATTTTACTGCCTTTAAACCAAACGCAACAGGTTCAATTTCAACCTTGCCAACATGACCGCCAAAAGCAGTTATTGCTTCTGTTGCCTTTATTTCTATCTTTTTTAAATCTGTTTCTGGGCTCTCAGGCATTATTTTTAATGTGATTACTACTTGCGCCATAATAAATCCTCCTTATATAAGTGATTATTTTTTCATATTTCATTAAGACCATTTCTAACTCAACTAATAAACTAATAACTAAGCCAGAAACCTTAATTTGGTCCGTCAAAACTGCAGTTTGGACAGATGTATTTGGTTGCTTTTTCTCTGCATTCTCTGCAACGAACTATTTCATATTTTAGGCAACTAGGACATTTAAATCTTGCCAAACCAGATATATTAGTTATTTTTCTGTTGCAAGATGTGCACTTTAGCTCTGTTTCGCTCATCAAAATTCCCTCCATATATTTGGTATATAATCATTTTATAGTATTAAACAATATTCCACTAATAAAATAGTAGATATTAAATAGTAAACTGATAGTATTACCTTATTAACACAATATCTAACTATTTTATATTATTTATATGTAAGATTTATCTTCTCCTTAAAAATGTTTTGGGTGGAATATGGAGAAAATTGGGTTTGTATAGAATAATAAAATTCTTTACTAAGTTAAATCTAACATTGTTTAAACCATTACTTTTTCATTACCATTTTGTAAGTATTACAAAAGTATATAAATATAATATATAATAAATGCTTTAAGATAGCTTAAAGTATAAATATTTATGATATGTAAACTATTCAGATAATAATCTTTAAATTATAAAAAGATAAAAAAATTAGGTGATATTCGTGGCAAAATATGATTTACCAGAGCCTCCTGCTCCCCCAATCGGTCTTTCTGAAGGAAGGAGAAAAGGTTTATTCTCAAGATTATTCAGTAGGAAGAAAGATGTTTTAAGCGAAATTAAAATTGAGCCGATATTAACTTCTGAATTGGATTATGAAGAAAAAAAAGGTTTGGCAGAGCTTGAAAAAAAAGAAAGGCTGGCAAAGAAACATATATCTAAAGAACAGGAATTTCTGCATATCACCAAACAAAAGATCCTTGAGGCAACAAGTAAAGTAAAAAGCGGGAGAGATGTTGATAAAATCAAAGAGCTGTTAAAACATAAAACCCAAATTATTGATCAAAAAGAAAAAAGAGTAAATGAAATAAAAGCATTGCTTAAAAGACAGGAACAGACATATTTTTTGTCTAACATTCAATTAAGCAAGGATAAAAAAGATGCTCATGAAAATTTAAAAAAACTTGAAGAATCAGAAAAAAAGCTGATCAAGAAAGATCTTTTAGTAACCCAAAAATATGCACATATTAAGAAACGTGAACAAGAGCTCGAGGAAAAATCTGAAAAACTTCACAACTGGGAGCATAATCTGGTTAAAGAAAGAAAAGAGCTTAATGAAGCAAATGAATTACTAAAAAAAGAAGAAGATTCTATAGTAAAAAAAATTGATTATTATATCTCATTAATGAAAAAAGTCCATGCTGAAGAGCTAAAAACAAAAAAATTAGCGATTAAAACAGTTAATATGGAGAAAAAGTATCAAAGATTGCTTGAAGAAGAACAAAAAATGAGTGTTATCCGGCAAGAGCTTAATCAGAAAGAGAAATTTCTTAACTCAAAGGAACAAGATGTAATTGCTGCAGAACAGGATGTTGCAGACAGCAAAAAACGATTGGATAAAGAGCAAAATTCAATAATTCTAAAAATTGCAAAGTTAGAAAAAACAGAAAAAGAGTATGAAATCAAAGAAAAGCAGTTTAATAAACTATCAATAGAGATTAATGAAAAAATAGCTAAAGCAGAACTTCTTGAGAAAAAATACCCGCAACTTGTCGCAGAAGATCAGAAATTAAAAATAATAAAATATGAGCTTTCAAAAAAAGAAATTGACCTTAATTTACAAGAGGAAGGAGTCATTAAAGCAGAAAAAGATAATGCTGAGGTTAAAGCAATGCTGGATAAAGAGCAGAGCACCCTAATTGGCGAGGTTGCAAAGCTTGAAAGGATAAAAAAAGAGATTTCTTTGAAACAGAAAGAAGTCCTAAGGCTTTCTGAAGAAACAGCGAGAAAAGAAAAAGAGCTCAAAAAAAGAGAAGATTACCTGCTGCCTTATGAAGAGAAAGCAAAGGCAATAGAAGAAAAACTGAAAATGAGAAAAATTGAACTAAATGAGAAGGAAACCCAGATTAATTTAATGCTGGAAGATGCAAAGGCAAATAAGGCAATGGTTGGCAGGGAAGAATCTGCATTTACACAAACATTATCAAAGATAGAACTTGACAGGAAATTAATATCTGAGAAAGAAAAAGAAGTTGTAAGCCTTGTTAATGATATGGAAAAGGAAAAAACAGCTATTGCCAAAAAAGAAAAGCATTTGGATGCCAAGCTGGAAGAAATAAAACGAGCAGACGCTGAGCATAACAGAAAAACTGCGCATGTTCATGAACTTATGTCCAAACTAAATGCTAAAGAGAAAACAGTTGAAAAAGGTTTGGAAGACTTGAAAAAAGTCAAATATCTTATTGCGAAAAAGAAAGAGCTTGAAGAAGTAAATGAAAGGCTGCAAAGAAGAGTTGATGAATTATTTGCCAAAGTCGAAGGGCAATATTTAAGCGGAGGAAAGACAGGGCAAAAGCCAGCAGTTAGATTTGAAGCTGAACAAAATCTGATTAAAAAACAAATGGCAAAGAAACAAAAGGAATGGACTAAAGACCTGAAACTGCCACCAGTCAAACTGGCTCAGATGAACAGCATATTAGGAAAACTTAGCGCAGAAATAAGCATGGTTACAGACCTTATTGAGAATGGAATGCATGACGAGGCATATGCCAAACTTAAGAAGCTCAAAGAGTATTATCAGAAATTGCCTGAACAAGGACAGCATAAAAAAAGAATGTATTATGTAATCCTTGATCTGGAGAATAAGCTGAAAATGGCAGAAGTTAGTGTTAATTGAGGAATTGTATTTGTTTTTAGTCGTTCCTGGCATGTCCAACAAAGTTCACTATGAAAACTAGGTGCTAGGTTCTGGGTGCTAGGTGCTGGTGGCGATAATTCATCGTAACTAGCACCTAGCCACTAGCACCCATTTTAATTTTTCATATGACGGGGGACTGCGTCCCACAAACAGGTTGAGAGCGGAAAATAGGATTGTGAGTAAAAAAGATATAAATCATCTGAACAAATATGATTCTTCTATACTTTATTTTCTACATAATATATTAATTAATCCACAGATATTATCCTATTCTCTTTGTCTACATTAAACTTTTTCTCTATGAACAGTTCAGTTGTATAAATATTTGTTAAAGTGTGATTGCTTATTTCACTTACTTTTATTTTTCCGCCGACAATACCTAACACAGGAATAAGATTGTCTGCCAAATGAACATCAACAGGCGCTTTTGAGTTTATTTCATTAACTAATTTTTGAGCTGCTTCTTTGCCAACTTCTTCACTTGATGTTCCTTTTTCTCCTAATGCATCGCTTCCAAGCCGTATTATATTGTCAGCTTTATCCTTAAAAATTGCCCAGAGTGTTATGCATGTGCCTATTGATAATGTGTCATTATATTCTGCATTAATATTAATATGAAAAAATCCGTTTAATTTTTCTAATAAATATTTTTTTGCGCTGTCTGCCTGCCGTTCTGCAACCTTAGCATTCATTAATTCTTTTGAAGAAAAGCTTCTTCCACATATATGAATCAGCTCACCCTGCTCAGTCAGATTTACTTCTTGAAATTTTTCAAGCTTGTAAGGATTAATTTTTATTTCAACTTTACCATTGCCTTTTGGATAAAAACCGCGCTTTAAAAGATTTAATTCAATCTTTGCATATCGGCTAAACTGCGGGATAATAACCTCTTTTAGATAATCAAATAACGGCGACCATTTAGTGTCTGTTCCCCCAGTTATAGTTAAATGTGTTCTTTTATGTCTAAGAACAAGGCAGGGCAGCAAAGATTGCAATAGTAATGTAATAGAACCTGCTGTGCCAATATCTATATCTAATTTTGATTTAACGATTTCAGCAGGAAAAAAGTCAAGTTTGGTTGAGCCAAGCTCTGCGCCGATTACCTTTGCTTTATTATTTGTCAGTTCTAACAGCGCTTTTATGCAGTGTAAATGCTGCGCTTTTAATCCTGGCTGTGGTCTATTTTGGCGTATTTTATCTATTGTGAAAGGGGTTTGCGTCAGAATTGAAAGCGCTAAAGCTGTTCTTAAGATTTGGCCGCCACCTTCATTGTGAGAACCATCTAATTTTATTAGTTCATCCATAACCTATAAAGAAAACAAGGTAGTATAAAAAAGTTGAGAAAAAAAACGAAAAAATAGTAATAAACTGAAACAATCAATAAAAACAAACAATCAATAAATGAATAAGAAAACAAAATAAAATAATAAATACAAAATTAAAACATCCTTATCAACACAGCAGTAAGGAACACTATCAATCCAACCAAAAGTACAAATCCGCTGATTAACAATGCCATGTATGTGCTTGACTGGCTAAATGATGTTTTAATCTGTTTTGTCTGTGTACTATCTGCGTTAACATTAGATTGTGTTGCTTGTGTCTGCGGCAAAGGCAATGTATTTGAAGTTATTAACTCAACTTCTTCTGTGTTTTTGTTGCTTTTAGCTGCTTTGTTATTATTAATTGTGTTGTCAACATAATCATAGCCTTCATCAATAATGTTTTCATTGTTGTCTACAATATCTTCTTGAGATTCATCTTTGTAGCATGTTTGTGACTCGCCGTTTTTCACACAGTTGATTTTTTGTTTTAATTCCTTGATATCAACTTTTAATTCATCTACGTCGTCAACTAAACTGTCAACAACTGTTCCTTTGAATTTTGAAACATCATCATAAAGCTTGTCTACATCTTTGTAAAGAGCTTTTAGGTCATCAGTTATATCTTCAACTTCATCTTCGTCATTTTTATCATTTGCATCATCAAGGTCACTCTTTAAATCAGTGTATTCCTTCTTGTACTCATCATACTTGTCTTCATATTCATTTAATAGCTTCTGGTCTTCTGCGTTCTGGTCTACGACTGGAGGAACTACAGGAGGGACAACAGGGTCGTCATTAGCGCCGTTATCACCATTACCATTTCCGTTATCATTATCTCCATTATCATTTCCATTGTCATTTGCGCCGTTACCATTGTCTCCATTACCGTTTTCGTTATCATTTCCGCCGTTATTTCCGTTGTCATTACCATTATCATTACCATTGTCATTACCATTATCACCATTATTGTCAACAGAATTACATTGTTTAGTTAACTGTGTTAATTCATTGATTTCTGCACTAACTTCATTTAATAATGAAATACTATTTGTTTTTAAGGTATTAACGCTAATAAGCAAGTTTGTCTTTGATTGTACTTCCTTAACTGAATCTGCTTTAGCTGCTTGAACATTTTTATTTAATTCATCTGCATTATGCATTAAAAATAATACTTCTCCTTTCAACACCTTAAAATTCTCTTTATACAATCTGCTACAATATTCTTTAGGTGTATAATGTGGCTTGTTTAATGAGGAGAATTCTTTCTGAATAGTTTGTAATCTATTTTCCAAAGTTTTAAAGGAATTCTCATATTCTTCAAGCTTGTTCTTCTTTGGATGAGGCTGGACATTTCCGTTTTCTTCAGGAACATCTACAAATTTTCCAATTAATGCATCTTTACCAATATCTTTTGAAGAAGCATAAACATTAGGAATGTTTTTGTTAATTAACTGATTTGAGGTTGATGGGTTAGTGTTAAATGAATCTAATTTAGCAATGTTTGCTGTGTTATAAGTATTGTAAGAAAAGTCTTTATAATTAGGGTTAATCTCTGGCAATGCCATTGCTGCATTGATAGTTATGGCGAACAATAACAGCGCTAAAACAACAACTGCATATTTCTTAATATTTCTACTAACAATATCATTTAATGTGTTTAATATTTGTTTTATCATTCTAATGCCTCCATTTGCTGTAATTTGAATACAAATTCTTATTAACTTCCAAAAATACACTCTTTTTTAGTGATAAATCTGTTGGTATATTTAAATATTTCGGTTTTTATCACTATTGAGTCTTGAAAATGCTATAAATCTGTTAAACCCTTAATTCTTTGCTTTTAACAGCTTATTGATGTTTGTTAAAGAAATCCCTTTTTAGTAAGTATATTAATAGAACAATAGTACTTACACTTATCACACTATCAGCTATATTAAACACTGGCCATATTCTAAAATCAAGAAAGTCTATTACATAGCCATAAACAACCCTATCTATTAGGTTGCCAATGGCTGCGCCGATTACCAAAGAAAATAGGATTTGCTCTGTTTTGTCAAATTTATCATATAAATACAGCAATGCGCCTATTATTATTAATGAAAGCCAGATAAATAGCATATTATTGTCTTTGAAAGAACCAAACAATGTACCTGTGTTTGTAATGTATGTTAAATGAAAGATGTTATTTATTATAGGGATTGATTGATTTAGCTGCATGTATGATGTTACTAAGAATTTGGTTAACTGATCCAATAATACGACTATCAAGGGAAGGATTAACACATATTTGTAATTTTTGTATTCTTGGTCCATTATTTCTCTTGTTAATCCCAAGATTTATATATTTAATTATCTAATCTCTTATTTAGAGTATAGGTTAAGTTAGGTTAAGTGAAAATATAGATTAAGTGAAAAATATGCGCTGTCCAAAATGCTCATCAACAGATGTCAAGATTATTAATTATCTTGGCGCAAAGGTTAAGGTTTGTAATAAATGCGGATATGACGAGCGAGATGTTCTTGAGCAATATCCTGAAGACAGAACAAGCCAGAAAGCAAAAGGAAGATATAATATGTATAAGAGCAGGGTTTAGGAAGCTAAGTGTTTAAATGTTTAATTATTAGTACTTTGAATATTCCAATCTTAGTCAAATGCCTTTTTTCCCCTCTTTTTTAGTCAAAATGTTTATATACATTGAATGTCTATATATATCTATTAATTTTGAAATAGATAATAGTATCTTCTTTTAATTCCCTGTTGTTAAAAAAATGTTGAAAATAATGTTGTTTGTCATTAAAGTCAAAGGTAGTTAAAATGGGCAGCAATGATACAACATCTAAAATTGGAGAAAAAAAGTTAAAGTTAGTTAGTGTAAGCTTTATTCCACCAGACTTACCAGATGCATCTGACAAAGCTTCAGTCGATGATTATGTTTTAACAGAAAAAGATAAACAGGGATTAGAATATGAAAAAGGATATCATGCTATCAAAGATTTCTACGCTCATGAAATAATGGAAACAGATGGGAAACCTGTAGCTCCTAAGGAGAGAGACTACTGCAAATTATGGAATGTTCCTGAAGAAAATATTTTTATTGAATATGAAATCCAGAGAAACATATCCTTTGCTGGATTAAGAATTCATTCTGGAAGAACGAAAAAAACAGTTGCAATAAGTAGTTCAACATTAGAAGATCTTGCAAATGAAAAAAGAAACACAAACATTCATGATGTTAAGATAGATTATATGAGTAGGGGGAAATTAAGAGCTATTATAGATGTTTCCTTAAGTGCATTAATGATAGATGGTATAGGTTCAAAGGATGCAGTTTTCTTGCTAAGAAATACTTATCTTGCATTATATGTTGCAGTTGGAAGAATTGAAGGGGTAGATGCAAAATATCTTGCTAATTTAAGTATACTCAGAAATGTTCCAGAAGTAAAAGAAGAATGGAGCAGATTAAGAAGAATATATCCTTGCGGAGGTTCATCTTCAACATCTTTATCTTTGCCAAGTGCATTAATATATGAAGCTAGAGAAAGAACATATTTAACACAAAAACAAACACAAGAACCTGCAGCAGAAACAACAGCAATGAAGGGAACAGAAAAATAATGTACTGCTTCTTTTTTATATTCTATCTAATTGGACACGTTCATGAAGAAATGGTAAGATTGTTTGAAAGTTAGAAAGCTTGACAGCATTTAGAAGCTTGAAAGTTAGAAAGCTTGATAGTTTGAAAGTGCGACTCCTAAAGCGCACCTTCGAGCTTTCAGACCTTCAAGCTTTCTAACAGTTTCATACGACCGTGGACTCCATCCCTAGTTACGGGTTGAGAGCAAGAAACAAGAGTTAATCAAATGAACAAAGACAAATATTTATACTAAAAGTCCTTGATTTCCGAACAAAAATCAAGGACTTTTAGTATATATTAAAATTCTTAAACTATCCAAAGCCACTACCTCCGCCGCCTGAAGATGATGCTGGTTCTTCTATTGGTTGTTTTTCCATCGGAGCAGTAGATTCGCTCGTACATATATTAGTTTGATCATTAGGATCTGCGCAAGCACCCCCTATATAATTTCCATCAGCATCACAAAACTCTCGGCAAGTTTTGCCTTCTTCACAAACCATTGTTTTATCTTCAGGAATAATTTTCGCACCGTCAGGCGTCATTATTTCTATACAAAATAATTCCCATACATTTTTATAATCCTTATTATTACACTCATCATATTCAGATTCACTATCGCCAAACTCAGAAGTGAAAGTTACCTTGCCAGGTACATTTGGAGCTTCACCATCATCTGTATCTTCACATTTCATTTCAGTAACAGGCATTTGGCATATGTCTTTCCAATCATTGCATTTCATTCCATAATCATTGCAGTCAATTAATTTTCCTGTAAGTTCATTTCCTTCGCAATAAGTTTCGTAGAGAGGAAATTCAGTACTAAAAACATTTCCTTCACAATTATCACCGCTTTGCTCTTCAAATCCGAATTCATTGGTATAAACATTTATTCCCTCGATAAAAGGATCATCTGGCGATGCTTCATTTGGGTCATTTGTACAACTTTTTAATGACTCATCTTTCACTAAACACTGTTTATTATAACAAACCTTGCCTTGCTCTTTGCAGTTAACTATGTCATAAGCAAGATTCTTTCCGTCGCATTTGTAATCCACCAAAATATCCCCTTCAAGATTCCACCAATTCACATTAGATAAATCATCAATATCATTTTCATCAATACAAAGATTAGAAAAATAACCATGATACCCAAATTCATTTGTATATTCTACTATCTGCCATTCCTCACCCTCATTTTGGATTTCACAGAATTTAAGGTTCTCATCAGGCATGACACATTTGCTATTATAACATTTCATGCCAAAATCAACGCAGTTAATTAAGGTTTCTTTTTGCTCATTATTTTCACAATAAGATTCACTTAATAGTTCTTCATTTTCACAATAATCATTATAACCATCTTCTTCACCAAAACTATTTGTGTATAAAGTTATGCCCTTAACAAAAGGATTTTTGTTATCTTGTTCTTTATCTTGCTCTTCTTCATTTTCAGGAGTTTCTTGCGGTTCTGACTGCGGTTCAGTTGATGTTTCACTAACTGCTACAGCAACCTCAACATTAGGCATTGCAATATCTTCGCATTTAACCAAACTTTGATCTTCAGCCATGCACTGGCCATCATAGCATTTCTTTCCGTCAGTTGTACAATCAGTTATGGTATAAGCAGGCTCATTACCATCACAATAAAACTGTGCCAGATAATTGCTTTCTTTCTCCCAGTCAAATGCTTCAATATTTGACATTTCATTAGTTTCACTGCATGCAAATTCAGTGTCTTGTTCTTCGTCGCCAAATTCATTGGTATAATGAATAACATTCTTGTCTTTTTTTTCAATTATTTCGCATGATTTCAGACTTTCATCAACAACAACACATTTGCCATTATAACAAGCCATATCTTCTAAAGAGCAATCGTAAGGCTCTGTCATTTTAAGTTCATTTTCATTACAGTAAAATTCTATTAATTGAGTTGTGCCTTCAATACAAAAATCACCATTATAATTTTCTAAGCTATAAGCATTGATAGAATGAGTGGTGCTATATTCATAGTAATTTAGTCCGTTATCTTCGCCCTCTTCACATATCATTAAAGTAGGATCAGGATAAGTGCATACACCATTAGCGCACATGGCAGCGCCGTTCTCATTTTTATATTGAGTGCAGTCTACATTGTTTGCTTGTGGATAATTATTTTTTCCTGCTGAATATTGAATAACTTCATAACCTTTCCATGCGCAATCATCATTGTACTCTTGAGTTTCGCCATTTAATTTAATAAATAAACCAGTGCCATATACAAAAGGATCATTATCTGGGTCAGAATCTTCAAATTCATTTGTTTTATCAGTTTTAACACATTCTCCGTCTTGACAAACAGCATTTTCATAGAAACAACTTAAGTCATCTGATTCAGCTAACTCATCATTTTGACAGTAATATTCTAACAATGTTTCTTCATTTAAACATTTATCTTTTAATAATATCTTTTCGCCGTCAATAGATGTGTAATCAACCTCGCCGTATGTAAACATACTTAGCATTCCTTCCATATCTTTACAATTAAGATAATTATTCTTAATAGGCACGCATTTTCCATCCTTGCATTTTGAATCTAACAAAGTGCAATCAACAACTTTTTCTCCTTGAGGATATACATACAACCCATTATTTAGTTTGTATATTGGTGAGATGCAATATTGCTCGTAAAGGAATACTTGATTATCAAAGTCGCCGTATTTACTGCATTGATCTTTGTCATTATAAGCTTGGTTGATATAAATCCAGTTAATATCCCCGCTTTTCAAATAATTTTTTCCATCATCTGTATCAAAACACCATGTGTTACAAATATTTTCTTCTGTGAAATCATTTGGTGTGTAATAATAATTGTCGCCGAAATAAATTGTTTGGGATTTTTCGTTATTATCCTCGTCGCCAATTTCTACCACACCTTCATTAATAGGTTCTTCATCAAGAGTCTCTAATTCTTCCTGAATATCATCACTAACATCAACTTTAATAGTAACCTTGTGTGTCTCTCCAAGACCGCCAAATTTAAGTATGTTTGTTTTAGTCGGATTTTTTACAAGAACACATTCACCAGGAAGAAGGGGTTGTTCTTCTGCTTCATAAGTGAATATAGAATTTTTATCATTAGCATATACTGCAATTTTAAAATTATCTTTCACTTCAGCATTTCCTTCATTACATATTTCAAACTCAAAAAAGTTAACACAAGCTTCACTTGCAGCATTCTCATTTATTGTACCTATTGTCAAATCAGGCAATAATGGTTCATCCTTGCACTCTTTGTCACATCCATCACCATTGATAGTATTCCCGTCATCACATTCTTCTCCTAACTTATTTTTCAATCCATCACCGCAGGTTTTTAGAACACAGGCGCCTTTTATACATACATAATTTTCATCGCCAAAAATCTCTCTGCAATCAAGCATTTGCGCTGGCTGCATTTGCGCTGGCAATCCTGTTTTGCTGTCGCAATACGCTTCATAAATATAAGGCATTCCATCTTCTTTGCAGGTATCATATTCTACAACACATTCTTCTTTTATTTCATTCTGGTCATATTTTCCAGCGTACATATCTATCCAATATCCAAAAGCGCCAGAAGCAATCTTTAAATCATCTCCAGTAGGATCAATACATGATTTTGAGAACAAATTTTCTTCAGTTATTTTAGAATATGCACCATCCTTCACCACAGAACAATACATTTCCTTTTCCTTTTGGATTTTTAATTGATTGATCATATTTATTCTATCCTTAATTCTGCTATTGGTAGATTCTCTTGTTCTTATTACCTTTTCTTTTATTCTGGTTGATACCTGTGTTTGTGTTTCTATCTCTTTTTTTCCACCCTGAATCATTTGATTAATCATTGCCAAGATACTATCTGCAATGGAAGATGGCTTTTCCTCGTCTCTTTTAGAATCTGATTCATATTTCTGATCATTTGACGCCATCATTATTACTTTTCTCGCCATTCCGACAAGGCCTGTTTTGTTAGATATAATATCAGACATAAGAACAATGAGAGAAGATAAAACAAGAAAAATTATTAAAACAGTTACAATAGCTAAAACTAACTTATTTCTTCTTTTTATGTAATTCATGATGCTCTTTTTTTTCATTTAATCACCTGATAAATTACCCAATAATTTAGTACTATTTAAATTTTAATTAATTTTATTGTTAATTCTAATTTAAGTTATAAAGTTATTAAGTAGTATATAATCCAAGTTCCTCATTTTTAACGCATTTACCTTCCTGACAAATTTCGCCTTCAGCACATTCGTTAATAATATATGCTAAATTATTTCCGTTGCAGGATAATTCTGCAAGATACTTATCCATGTAAACAGAGTCAAACACTTCTTTGCTTTCACTGCATTGAAATTGATTATACCATATATCATCGCCGAATTCATTAATATAATGAATTGATATGAAATCATCACCATTTATTATTTCACAAAACATCTGGCTTTCATCAACACCTACGCATTTTCCGGAGTGGCAAACCAGATTATCTTGAGAACAATCATAAGGCTCTGTCATTTTAAGCTCATTTCCGTTACAATAAAATTCTACCAACAGATTGGTATTTTGTTCTGCATTCTCATCTGCATTATTGCTTTCATCAACAGTTTCAATAATACCTTCAACACAATAATCATAGTTGTAATCATTCATACCATATTCGTTTGTAGAACTAATATCACCTAAAATATAATAGTCCAATCCAATGTCAAGATCTTCTTTACAGCTCTTTAAAGAAGGGTCTGGATATGTGCACACAGCATTTGCACAAAGAGCAACACCAAACTCATTTGAATATTGGGTACAATCAACATCTGAAGAATAAAGATTATTATTTTTATCAAGGGAATATTCAATAAGATGATAATAATCCCATGAACAGAAATCTTCGCTGCCAGCAACAAAAGGATCATTTTCTATATCTTCAGTCTTTGAATCGTCTTTATTGCTTGGCTCCTCATCAGGTGGTTCAGATGATTCTACACATTTTCCACCTATACAAACCGCATTCTTTTGGGAACAATCATATTTTTTAACATTAACAAGCTCATCATCCTGACAATAATATTCATTTAGATAAGTTTCATCCAAACATTCGTCATTTAATAACATTTTTTCGCCGTCAATAGATGTGTAATCAACATCACCATAAGTAAAGAAATCTGTATCTCCTTCCAAATCTTTACAACTAAGATGATTTTCTTCAATAGGTACACATTTGCCATCTTCACATTTTGCATCCATTACAGTGCAGTCAACTTTCTTTTCTCCGCGAGGATAAACATAAAGCCCATTTTCCAGTTGATAAACTGGCGAGATGCAATATTGTTCCCAAAGATACACTTTATTATCAAAACCCCATGTGTCACATACATCTTCTGAAGAACCAGACTGTCCGATATACAGCCAGTTAGCTGTTCCCTTATCCCAGTAATCTTTTCCATCGTCTGTATCAAAACACCAAGTGCTACAAATATTTTCTTCAGAGAAATCATTTGGTTTAGAATAATAATTATCACCAAAATAAATATTTTGAGATTTTATATTATTATTCTCATCTATTTCAGCAATATTATTGTCAACATCAATGCTAAACAACACTTCAGCAGTATCTCCAAGCTGGCCAAATTGCTGTATACTCATTTTTTTCTGATTTTTTACATTGACACATTCTCCTGCTTCAATTGTTTGTTCTTTGGCATTGTAAGAAAATGTTGAAAATTTTTCGTTCGCTTGAACATTGATGTTGAAATCTTTTGTTACTGTGTCTTCACCATAATTGCATATTTCAAACACAAAAGAATTAATACAATTCTCGCTTAAAGCAATTTCATTTATCTTTCCTATGACTAAATCAATATTTGAAGATTCAACCTCAACCACGACTTCTATTTGACATTCTTCATCGCAGCCGTCTCCTGCTATGTTATTTCCGTCGTCACACTCCTCTTCAACACCATCCACCACATTAATTAAACCATCGCCGCATTTCTTCAGGACACAAGCGCCTTTAATACATATATAATTTTCATCGCCAAACATATCCCTGCAATCTATTAAATTAGGTGAAAGTGTTGGCAATTCTGTAACACTGTCACAGTATGCTTCATAAAGATATGGCAATCCTTCTTCTTTGCAGGTGTCATATTCGACAAGGCATTCTTCTTTTTGCGGCTTGTCATAAGCATTAATCCAGTATCCAAAAGCACCAGACGCGATTTTTAAATTATTATTTAATGGATTTAAACAAACTTTTGAAAAAAGATTGTATGTGGTTATTTTTTTATAAGCCTCTCCTTTCAACACCGCGCAAATCTGCTCTTTTATTTCTTGTTTCTTTTCTTTCTCTCTTTTTTTATTTGACATTTCTAATAGCTCGTTACGATTAAATTTGTCTAAAGCTCTTCCTTTTTCTTTGTCAGATTCAAATGATTTTTTATTGTAATTAGAAATTCCTGCTTGTTTATCATTAATCAAGGTATATGGTTTTGTATATTGTTTTTCAGAATCTGTTGATTTATGTTTACTGTTGTATGAAGAATAAGCAGGCAGTATCTTTCTTGCCAAACCAGTAAGGTCTAAGTTATTTTCCAAAATAAAAGAACTAATTACAGCACCGAATAATACAATTACAACAAAAGCTATGAAAATTATATCTCTTCTTTTAAATCGTATTTTAGCTAGATATTTCATCAAAACCCTCTTTTTTAAAAATAATTAATGTAACTTCGACTTTTTCAATCAACTATCTATTAAATATTTATTAATTAGAAATAGATGTATATATATCTTACTATTATTGAAAGAACTTCAAAGAAATCAGTTTATAATAGAATCAGCTCACAAACACAAAATACAATATTGTTAAAGAACCCCACATTTTAAACCTTAAGCCCCAATCGCCAAAGAATAACACAGCAAGCATAGATATAATGAAAACTAATGTAAGCGAAGTATTGTCATATTTACAAGATTCTTCTTTATAGACTCGTTCATACATCATATCCAATGCAGGGCACATATTTACCATTGTTTACCTCTGGTTTATCTAATTGTAAAATAATCCCCTTTTGATTACATACATAATTTGATAATTAATCTTAAGGTTAAAGTATAAACAAAAAGTAATGTAGCGGTGTATTGGTGTGATCTTAAATCTTCGACTACCCTTACAAGAGTAATATGGTAAGCAAATTATATATATTTTGTCCTTATAATTTATATAGCCTGTGAAAAAGGAGTTTTACTTATAAAATTACATTCTAAGCAAATGAACCTCCCAATCACCCTAGGGGCGGAGTATCATTTATTTAGGAGGTTCAGTGTTGTAAATATCCCTAACACTTTTTTTCAACCCAATCACCGCAAGCAGCGGGGTATTTCCAACAAATTAAGAATAATCTTTATCACAATATTTATTAAAAGAGCATATAAATGCATTAATCTATGCTTTGGCTAATACTCGGATTAATCTGCGCATTTTTTTACGCATTATATCATTTGGCTAATAAAAAATATATAAAAAATGCTGATGCTTCTTATTTCGCATTTTGCGGCATATTAATGACTGTAATTATTATTTTGCCTTTTTTACCATATTTATGGCCAAAATTTGTATTTAATTGGACAGTTATAATCTCTTTTGTTATTGTAGGAATAATGGTGGTTATTACAAGACAATTATACATGCATTCAATAAAAATAGAAGATGTTTCTATAACAACACCATTGTTGACTATAACACCATTATTTACTTTGATTATTGGTATGGTATGGCTTAAGGAATTTCCATCTTATATGGGGATTATAGGAATTGCTTTTTTAGTAACAGGAACTTATTTTTTAAATTACAAAAAAAGAAAAGATGGCATTTTAGAGCCATTCAAGCTAATCTTCAGAAACAAAGGCTCATTATACATGTTTATTGTTGCATTTATTTTTGGTATTGGCTCTGTAATGGACAAGTTCATTATAAATAACTCTAATTACATTACCCATGCGATGATCTATAATTATTTTGTTATTCCTTTATTTGCGGCTTATCTTTTGGTTAAGGATAAACCCTGTTTATTTATTTCCAAAACAAAAGATACTTTTAAAGCGCATTGGAAGGGCTTGTTAATCACGTCACTAATTTATTTTGTTGTAATGTTATCATATATAGTTGCAATAAGCTTAACTTATACTGTTTATATCATATCAATTAAGAGAGTTTCAGCAATTTTTACAATTATTATCGCTTATTTTGTATTAAAAGAAAAAGATAATTTTTGGCATATTCTGTTCGGCACAGTGCTGATGGTTCTAGGGGTTGTGTTGATGGTTATATGATTTGCTATTAATATGTGATTAATGACATTTGCTTAGCGGAGGTTCTATTTCTCAATCATTTTAATACCTTTTTTCGCTCTCAATCCTGTTTTCCGCTCACAATTCGTTTGTGGGACGCAGTCCCCCGTTACATGATTATAATTTAAGTTTTTTAAGAAAGATATATGTTATTAAACTAACAGAAAAAACTAAATCATCATATACTTGTCCAATCAGGTAGGAAATAAAAAAATAATTATGAGAATGGTGGCTTCGCCCAGGAACTATATAAAAAGAACAATTAGATAGTTCAGAACAACAAACTATTAAAACCTTCGCAGTTTTCTGTGGTTTGCAGAGGTGTTAAATGTGCCAAATATTATTGTAGTGGGAGCGCAGTGGGGAGACGAGGGAAAAGGCAAGATAGTGGATTTCTTATCAAATGATGCAACAGTAGTTGTAAGATATCAGGGCGGTGCCAACGCAGGCCATACTTTAATGATTAATGGCAATAAATATGTTCTTCATTTAATACCTTCAGGAATTATAAGCGGCAAAGTTTGTGTTCTTGGCCAAGGCATGGTTGTAGATTATAACGAATTTATCAATGAAATAAAAGCATTGTCGGAAAAAGGCATAAGCATAACGCCTGAAACACTAATTCTCGACGAGAATGCCCATCTAATTATGCCTTATCATTTGATAATTGATGCAATTACAGGTAAAGAAATAGGCACGACTGGAAGAGGAATTGGCCCTGCATATATCGATAAAATCGCAAGAAAAGGCATAAGAGCAAAAGACGTGGAGAGCGCGGGTTTAGAAGAAAGAATAAACAAGAATGTAAGATACAGGAATCATCAAATTAATTTTTATTTAACAGATGAGGCAACAAGAAGGGAAACAATTAGAACTATTTGTAGAAAAAATCCATTTTTAGAGCAATTTATAGACAACAATTGTTATATTGATGCAAAAAAGATATATGATGATTTAATGGAAAAGAAGAGTTTATTCAACGCATTTATAAGAGACTCAAAACCAATATTAGCTGAGGCAGCAAGAAATAGCTCATTACTGGCAGAGGGTGCGCAGGGAATAATGCTCGACGTTGACAATGGCACTTACCCTTATGTTACATCATCAAACACAGGCATCGGCGGAGCATTAAATGGTATTGGTGTGTATGTTGACTTTGATTACAGAATAGGAATAGTAAAGGCTTATACAACAAGAGTTGGAGAAGGGCCTTTCCTTACAGAACTAAATAATCAGATGGGAGAAGAATTAAGGCAAAAAGGCAGCGAATTCGGAGCAACAACAGGACGGCCAAGAAGATGCGGCTGGTTAGATTTAGAAGTCCTGAAAAAATCTATATTAGCAAGCGGCATTAATTATATTGCAATGACTAAGATTGATGTGTTGGGTGATTTAAATTCAATCCCTATCTGCGTTGCGTATGATATAGAAGGCCAGCCTATCTATGAACCTCAACAAGGATGGAACCAAGATATAAGCAATGCAAAAACATTTGATGAACTGCCAACAAATTGTCAAAGATATATCAGAAAAATAGAAGAGCTTTTGAAAACTAAGATAGGTATAGTAAGTGTCGGCGCTGATAGAGAGCAGACAATTATTTTAGAAGAATTAAAGTAAATTTTATACAAGAGATAAAGGAAATAAAAATTATAAAATCAAAAACGAGGCAACAATGGATCCATTAACAGCAGTATCTCCTATCGACGGCAGATATCATAAGGCAACACAACATTTGCAGAATTATTTCAGTGAATTTGCTCTATTTAAATACAGAATATTTGTAGAAATAAAATACCTTGAATTCTTAAGTGAAAAAGGGATTATTAGAAAATTCACCGAAACAGAAAAGGCATCTCTTGAAAGTATTATTGATTCCTTCTCTCAGGATGAATGCACTGCAATAAAAGAGATTGAAAAACAAGTAAATCATGACGTGAAAGCAGTTGAATATTATCTAAAATTGAAGCTGGAAGACACATCCTTAAAAAATGTAGTTGAGTTTATACATTTTGGCCTCACAAGTGAAGATGTCAATAACATTGCATATGCAATGATGATAAAGAATTATAAAGTAAAAATAACCCTGCCTAATGTTTTAAATAAAATAAAACAATATTCTGATTTATACGCATTAATACCAATGCTTTCAAGAACACATGGACAACCAGCCTCACCAACAACATTGGGCAAAGAGTTTGCAGTGTTTGCATCAAGATTAAATGTTCAATTGGAACAATTGCAAGAAATTAAAATCAGAGCAAAACTTAATGGCGCAACAGGAACTTATGCTTCATTTATGAGTGCATATCCTGAAGTAGACTGGATAAATTTCTCAAGAGATTTTGTTATCAGCCTTGGATTTGAGCCAAATTTAGTAACGACACAGATTGAACCGCATGATTGGATGGCAGAGGTATTTCATTGTATGATGAGAGCAAATAATATTTTGCTGGATTTCTCAAAAGATATGTGGACATATATATCAATAGATTATCTTAAGCAGAAAACAGTTGCAGGAGAAGTTGGCTCGTCAACAATGCCGCACAAGGTTAATCCTATTGATTTTGAAAATGCAGAAGGTAATTTAGGAATGGCAAACGCTGTTTTTGAATATTTATCATCAAAATTGCCAATCTCACGACTACAAAGAGATTTGAGTGACAGCACAGTATTAAGAAACATTGGCGTTGGATTTGCATACAGCGAGATTGCATACAGCTCTTTGTTAAAAGGTTTAGGAAAGATTGAAGTTAACAGAGAGAAAATTAAAGCTGATTTAAGCGAGAGATGGGAATTACTTGCCGAACCATATCAACAAGTATTTAGAAGATACGGCGTAACAAATGCGTATGAACTATTGAAAGATTTAACAAGAGGAAAACAAGTCACTAAATATGATTTTCATGGGCTTCTAGACAGAGTTAATATACCTGAAGATGCAAAACAAAGATTGAGAACATTGACTCCAGAAACATATATAGGAGAAGCGGGAAGATTGGCGAGGATGTGAATGTTTCACTGTAGTTTCATAGTATCAAAAAAAAAGCAAAAAAAGATGTAAAAAGAGTATAAATCGCATTTTTCTAACAAAATATATAAAACAGTCAAAGAACTCTTATAGTAATATGACTATTGCATTATTCGTTGGAAGATTCCAGCCGTTTCATGTTGGACATCTTTATGTGATTAAGAAAATATTAGAAGCACATGATTCAGTAATTATAGTTATCGGCTCAACACAGGAAAAAGAAACATCTATTAATCCATTCTCAGCAGATGAAAGAAAAGACATGATTGAAATCGCATTAAAAGAAAAGAAGATAGCTAAATGCAGAATAGTTTATGTTCCTGATATTCATAATAACAAAGAATGGGTTTCGCATTTAAAAAGATATGTTGAGCCATATGGAATGTTTGATATTGTTTATACTGGTTCTGAACTTACAAAGAGATTATTCAAAGAAGCTGGATATAAAGTTCATTGGATAAGTGAAAGATTCAATGGTGTAAGCTCATCTGAAATAAGACTAAGAATTGCAAAGAAAATGGTATGGGAGCATATGGTGTCAATTTCTGTTTCTAAATACATTAAATCTATTAATTGTGATGAAAGAATAAAAAGATTGAGCGAAGAGTGAAAAGTTAAAAATTCTTGACTTTCAAAAAAAAACAAAGATTGTTTATATAAAATTTATTTCTGCATTCTTTGCCATTAAAAGGCTAGAACATAAAACCTAATCTAAACTATATTTTTCTTCTCATAAAAGTATTTATATAACAGAATAACACAGATTAGCATGGAGTTTTGGCAATATTTATCAATATTATTAGTTTGTTTTCTTGGTATAATTTCAGGATATTTTACTTCATTGATTGCTTCAGAAGAGCTGAGAAAAGGCAAAACTTACTTTGAATGGTTTGCTAAAATTATTGTTTTTTTGATAATGTTATTCTTTATCTTAATGTATGAAAAATTAACTATTTTTACAATAATATTTATTATAATTGTAATTATTCTAATTATAATATCAAAAACTTATCTGGATTATCTGTATTCTTTGTTTAGTATAATCATATTTACAGTCAGCAATAATCAAAAAATTCTGATAATAGAATCTTCGCTGATATTTATTTTAGGGATTATAACCGCTTCACTATTTATGATAAGATTTGAGAAAAATGAAATGATACACGGTTCAAAATTAAATATATTCTTTCATTTGATAGCAAGATATGGTTTATTTGTTGTTGTTGGAATTCTATTTTTTGTGTTTGGCTAATAATTGTGCGTACTCATCAATTAACTTTTTGTTTAACACTTCTTTATCAAAGATAATCTTTGCATCTATAACAACGCCGCCGGTTTCGTCGATGCTAAAAGGATTAATATCTATCTCGCTGATTTCAGGGAAATCAATAATCAGCTGCGAAAATTTGCACAGTATGAACTCTAATTCAGCCATATCCACTCCTTTTTGTCCTCGGTATCCTTTAAGCAGTATAAATATCTTTGTTTCTTCAATTAATTTTTTTGCTTTTGCCATATCCAAGGGAAGTAAGCCAATATTAATGTCCTTAAACACTTCTACAGCTGTTCCGCCAAAACCAAAAATAACCACTGGTCCAAAAATAGGATCTTTCTTTGAGCCAATAATTAGTTCATATTTTTTTGATATCATTGGTTCAATAAGAACACCTTCAATCTTTGCATTAGGCATGTATTTCTTTGAGGATTTAATGATGTCTGCAAAAGCAGAGTTCACCTCTTCTTGATTTTTCAGATTAAGTTTAACTCCCCCAGCCTCTGTTTTATGGATAATATCAGGAGAAACAATTTTCATGGCAACAGGAAACCCTAAGTTTGATGCAAGTTTTACTGCATTTTCTGAATTGTCTGCTACATAAATATTCGGCATTGAATTTATTGCTTTTCCTGTATATGCAGTTTTTCCTTTTGCGATTTTTGTTTTTGTAATCTTTCCTTTTGTAAAGTTTGCTTTTGAATTCACTGCAATCATGTTTTCATAAATAGGAATACCATAATTAGCCAGAAATTGTTTTGCTTCAGGTTCAGTCATAATATTTCTATTTTCTTTTACAAGTTTTTGTAGAATAAATTTATTTTTTTCTTTATTTGGAGTGAAAGCATATGGCAAAGGAATCTGCTCTTTTTTTTCCTGTTTTGAGCAATTATAAACATTAATAAAACAATTCACACCTTTTTCAGGAAGGTCATACACAGGTATCCTCGCTTTTCTTAATATAGCTCTTCCTGTTTCAACATCTTCTTCACCCATCCATGCTGCAAGTATTGGCTTAGTTGAAAAACCATTATCTGAAACACCTTTTATTGAAACAATCTCTTCAGCAATCTTTTTTGAGTCAGTAACAGCCTGATGCGTTAGAATAATTAGTATTCCGTCGACATTTTTATCTTTGATGCATTCTTCGACTGCTCTTCTGTACATTAATGCATCTGCATCACCCAATAAATCAAGAGGATTGGACTTGCTCCATGCTGGAGATAATATTTCATTAAGTCTTTGAATTGTTTCATCAGATAATTTAGCAAGCACGCCTTTATTGGCTAATTCATTATTAGCGACCAAGTAATCAGTTGCAATAACTCCAGGACCACCTGCATTTGTAATGATGGCTAGTCTGTTTCCATTAGGTTTTGGCTGTTTAGACAGGACTTCAGCCATGTCAAACAGTTCTCCTATAGTATCGACCCTTAAAATATTAGATTCTCTGAAAGCAGCACTAAACACCCCATCGTCGCCTGTAAGGCTTCCTGTGTGGGACTTTGCTGCTTTTGAGCCTTCTATGCTTTTTCCTGCCTTTAGAACAACAATTGGCTTCTTTTTCGTCAATGCAACTGCAGATTTCAGGAATTCCTGTGCATGGTCTAATGATTCCATGTAAATAATAATACTTTCTGTTTCTTTATCGTCGGCAAAATAGTCCAGAAGGTCACTAAACCCAACATCTATCATTGAACCTATTGAAACAAAATAACTGAAACCAACATTATGATTAAGCGCCCAGTCAAGAATTGCAGTTCCAAGAGCACCGCTTTGGGAAATAAAAGCAATCTTTCCAGGCACTGCCATCTGGTTTGCAAATGTTGCATTAAGCTTTAGGGAAGGATGTATGAAACCCATGCAGTTTGGCCCTATAATTCTCATATCATATTTTTTTGCGGTTTTTAATATTTGTTCTGACATTAATTCTCCTTCTTTTCCTGCCTCTTTAAAGCCAGCAGAAATAATTACAACACCATGTATCCCAGCTTTACCGCATTCATCAACAAGCGCGGGTACAGTTTGTGCTGGAGTGGCAATTATTGCCAGCTCAATCTTTTTCTTTACGTCGAGAACAGAAGGATAAGCTTTAATACCAAACATCTTTTTTTTGGTTAGGTTTATAGGATATGTTTTTCCTTTAAATCCACCTTTCACTAAATTTTCCATAAAGGCATAACCAACATGGCCTTTCTTGTTGGTAGCGCCGATAACTGCAATAGAAGTTGGATTAAAGATAATGTCTAGTTTTTTCATTATTAAACCTCTTTTTGTTTGTCAGCTATGTTTTCTTGAGTATCAATATTCTTAGATTTTTCTTGAATATTAATATTTTCAGGTTTTTCTTGATTAGCAGCAGTATTCTCAGATTTTTCGTTTATTAATTCAAAAAAAATAGGTTATAAACCTCACAGCTCTGCTGTGAGCCATTTTTAAGAGTAAACCTCCCATCTGAAGCGTTGGCAAAATAAAGCCCCGCAGCTCTGCTGCGATTGGGAAGTTTACTTATCCAATTTGTTTATAAATTTCACTTTTTTCATTGCAAGGGTGCTGAATTTTATTTCGAGCTCTTTTCTATGCTCGTCTATATTAAGTTTCAGCTTGTTTTTTTCAATATTATTTATCTCGTCAATTACATGTTTGCACTTGCCTAAAAGGTGCTCATGCTTATATTGCAGGTCATTGAAATCCTGATTCACATTATTGCTTAATATTTGGCTGTCTATATCTTTCTTTCTTGTTCTCAATGTTTTATACTTATTTAAGAAATCTTCAAAATACCTTCTGTGAAGTTTGTCTATTGCCTGCAATGGTTTATCCTTTTGCGTATCCTTGAGTTCAAGCTTGTTTGAGAGGATATTAGTTTTTAATTGCTCAAGTATTGAAATGATTTCTAATTTATCATCATTTAACAGCGCAAGCAAAGGATCATTTGAGTACTGTTCGACAAGCTTCTCATTCAGTGCCAGTCTGCTGTGTTTCTTCAATGGCCTGAGAAGCAGGGAAAAGTCAGCTGCAAGATCAGTTTCCAAACGCTTTATTTCTTCCATTACGCTTGCTTTATCTTCAGACAGTTTTCTGTAACTGAGATAAACATCGCTTTTTTTAAGAGCTGCCATTTTAAGCTCGACTTTTTCTCTTGAAATTCTGTATTCTTCAAGCTCGCTCTTTTTCTTAGTTATCTCTTCTGATAGTTTATTAAGCGCTTCTTGCCTTCCCCTGAAATCTTTAATACTTTTTTGCAGTTCATCAAGATTATAAATTGGCGATTTAATGATAATCTCTCTCATTTCTTTTACCTGTTCGTCAACTTTCTTCAGCCTTTTCGCAACTAAACCAGATTCTTCCCCAAAAAATTCCTGAAGAACATAATAACTTCTGAGTGTTTGATTGCTTAATTCCAGAATTTGGGCTCCAAACTCTTTGCAGAACTTCTTGCCAGAAAAAAAACCCTTGTTTGTTAAGTCAAGAGCCTCAGCAAACTTAATAATTTTATCAATGTAAGTTGTTCTATTGCCTTCCATAATCTGTTTTGCCCTGAGAATGATATTTTCATTTCTAAGCGCAGCATTCTTAAGGTTTTTCAACTCATGCTTTAATTCATTTACATCTTCGCTTATTTGAGCATAGATTGAATTAATTTCTTTATCAATATCTTCTATAATGTCAGAAGTGTGCTTATTTAGCCAGTCTTCTATTTTATCTATATCTATATGTTCTATTTCCTCTATTTTCTCAGGCTTTTTAAAGAATTGTTTAATAAATTCAAGCATAAGAAAATACAAGACTTAAGTGATATAAATAATTAATGATATGACTTTTCTAATTAAATGAGTTGAAATATACTAAAAGTGCAAAATAATCGAACATTATTTTGCACTTTTGTATATACTAAACGTGATTAATTTGTTCGAAAATTAATCACGTTTAGTATATATACAAATAGGAAGCAAAAACCAACGATAAACTTTGCTATTCTGCTGAGTATTATTTGGCGGGTTTTCGCCAAAGCTGACTGGCAGGCTTAGTAGTTGCTTAAAAAGAATAGATTTTTAAATAAATACCCTCGCCCAGTAGTAATATGATGGAAAGAAGAATATTGGCACTGTCTTAGTTCAGGTACTTTAATTTCTTATGTAAAAA
This sequence comes from Candidatus Woesearchaeota archaeon, assembly GCA_018303325.1. Taxonomy (GTDB): domain Archaea; phylum Nanobdellota; class Nanobdellia; order Woesearchaeales; family DSVV01; genus JACQSP01. The sequence goes on along the minus strand of JAGVYH010000069.1, from coordinate 55 downwards.
TTTTCCCCACGTCCACACTTTAGTTGCTCGTTTTTCGAGAATTGCTGGCGTTAGT
>JAGVYH010000078.1 GCA_018303325.1 Candidatus Woesearchaeota archaeon | reverse complement strand
TAGGTCAGCACAATCTAATTGTCCATCATCGTCATTATCTATACCATCTGTGCAATCTTCAGGAATGTTTTCATTTATACTTGGATTGGTATCATCTGTATCTGTACCGCCCATGGTCTCATCAACAACATTATCACCGTCGTCATCACAACCTTCATCAATTGTTCCGTCACAGTCGTCGTCGTAATTGTCACAATTTACTTCATTTTGATTTGGTAAATAACCATCACTAAAGTCACAATTACAGAAAGGATTATTATTCTCTGGGTATATATTAGCATTATTGTCATCACAATCATTGTCTGTACCACAATCATCAGAGTTGGATGGACTAAATGAGTCACTATCTTTATCAGAGCAAGGTTTACAATAATTTATATCAATTACAGGTCGCAACTCTTTTAATGCTATCCACCATTCACTTTGATCACTATCAGGCCACCATGCCAAAGCGATTGTATCTTCATCTTCAATAGGAGTATAAACAACGAACTCTGTTCCAATATCTTTTGTGTTTTTATACTCATAGCAATTAGTAAGTTTATCAATATATTCCCAATTAGACTTCTTTCCTAAGTCCTTACCATTGGCCTCAGGATAATCTAAATCATCTTCATCAAGATTATACAAAAATAATCGTGTATTATCACATTGTTTTTTCCCTTCAATATTCCAAAAACTAAGATCTGCATCATATACCCAATCTAAGTGAGCATCTAAATTATCATCACTACAATCACTTTCTCCTAAATCAAATTTACCACTATACACTTCTTTTGAAAAACAATAATCCCAACCACATATTGGTGATGCATCTAGACTTGGACCTACCAATGGATAAGCAGTGCTCAGACCACTTTTAGGGTCATACATTAATACATCTTTTGAAGTCGCCACTTCACAATCCAAGTCACTGTCATCACCATTACAATTATATCCTTCATTACTACAACCCTCATCAACATTACCATCACAATCATTGTCTTTATTATCACATGTTGTTTCTTCAGATTCATACATATAAGGATAATTACATACACTAAATTGACCGTCTACACAACTTTTATAACTACCACCACAAACACCTTTTTGCTTACATCCTTGTAAGGTTATTTCTCCACCCTGACAAAATGCACAAACACCACCCTCATCAGTTTGTCCATCTTGATCATTATCAAACCCATCACAAATCTCATCTGATGTCGGTGAAGAACCTGAATAGTCATCATCACCATCATAGCTGGAACAAGCTCCATCCCCATCATTATCTGTTTGATCAACATCTATAAAAACAGGGTTTGTATAAATTCTATATTGCCCATCATCGCTTATACATTCTGCTCTGACGTAAGCATCTTTTGTGCTGTCTATTGGGAAGGTTACTGACCATGAACCATCTTTTACACCTTTGTAAATAGTAATCTTACATGGATGATTAATTCCTTCATATGTTGCTTTTACCTCAACATCGCTATCTCCATAACATACATCAACAGTTGAGCCCTGCATGTACCATTGATTATTGCTGTATTTATGTTTTAATTCAATGTAAAGAAGGCCGTTGTTGGAAACTGTGTTGCGGCCATTCTTTAACGCGTCTTTTAAATTGTTTGATGTTAATGTGCCTTCTACATCTGCATAGTTCCATACATCACCAATTTCTGCAGTTATTGGCCAAAAAGGCACACCTGTATTAGGCTCATGTGAATCACTTCCTCCAAACGCATAGATTTTGTCACCATCCAATAAATGGTCTTTCCATAAATTGAATGTTTCTTGATCATCGCTTTCAAAGTTTTCATTCCAAATCTCAATTCCTGTTTCTCCTACTGTAGTAGCTTCACCACCATGTATGCCCAAACTTTCCCAATCCCACTCTTTTGCATATGGATGATTTATGATCGCAATTCCGTTATCTTCAATAACATTGATTATTGACTCTTGTGCATCTGGCCATTCAGGACACCATTCTGTATCATCCTGCTCAATAAAAGAAGATATTCCTTGTGCACCTAGGTGCCCAGCACTTCCCCAATCGCTATTTAAAGTGTAGCAAAGCGTTTCATCCCCTAAACTAGAAGAATCTTCTTGTACACTCAATTCTTCACTTGGCATAAATAAGAATTTTTCATCCCAAAATGTTCCAGAATTAGCCTGGCTATTAGGAACAATAATATTATTCCATTCATTTGCATTTAAACAATAGCTATGATCTGTGATTGATATCCATATCCCTCCATCATCATAGTCTGCACTATGTAAATGAGTTCTTATCTGTTCAATAGAAAATCCAACTGAGTTTAGAGATTCTTGGTCACAATTTCCATTTTTACTGCTTAATTCGGTGTGAACATGAAGGTCACCTTTATACCAATTATCTGCAAAAGTGGAGGGGGTATTGTTTAAAGTGAATACTAATAGAAACAAAATGAATAGTAGTTCTCTTTGTTTTATTGTGTTCAAGATCATTGTTAATTGAATCCTTATCAAATTCCACCAATCCCTAAATAGTCTGATAGCCATGTCAATAACATGATTAATAATGAAATAAGTAATAAAAAAATAAATACTATTATAACACTATAAACTAATCTCCTTCTATTTTTTCGTGTTCTGTCAAAAATTAAACTGGAACATGTGCCAATTACGGTCCATATAATTATATTAATAAGTATCTCAAACCCAGTTCTGATTATAGGATTTGTGTCACTAACTGATTTTGTAATCAGTGCAATTATTTTTAATGCGATTAAATGAAACGTTGCATGTGAAGGTAGGAAGAAAATACTGATTATAGGAAAATAAACTAGAATCCATCCTATTGCACCATACAACGCCCCAATAATCGCTCCAATTAAAACAGTTTTATTTATTTTCATAATATCAACTCCTTAAAATCAATGTTTATCAGATTTTCATTCTTAGCTTGTACAGACCATGAACCATCTCCAGATACTTTTACACCTTTGTAAATAGTAATCTTACATGGATGATTAATTCCTTCATATGTTGCTTTTACCTCAACATCGCTATCTCCATAACATACATCAACAGTAGAACCTTGCATATACCATTGATTACTGTAGGAATGTTTTAGTTCAATGTAAAGAAGGCCATTGTTGGTGACGGTGTTTTTTCCATTTTTTAAAGCATCTTTAAGGTTTGATTGTGTTAATGAACTCATGTATGCAGCATTGTAATTTATTGTTGTAGCACTTCCATGAGTATCTGTTCCACCATAAGCATAATATTTTTTGCCGTCTAATAAAAAAGATTTCCATAAATCTATGACCTCATCATTATTTGCTTTCCATGTAAGCCCATTTTCCCATTCACCATTCCATATTTCAATACCATCTGCCCCATAGACTTCATTAATACTATCAAAATCCCAATCATTTGATTCGGGGTGATGCATAATAGAAACGCCGTTGTTAGAGTTTATTGCGTTTATTCCTTCTTGAGAACCTTTTTCATTTGGGCAATAAACATCGCTTGGAGTTTGTGTTACATAATCGGAAATACCTACTGCACCTAAATGTGCTGCTGTGTGATATTTTTCTGCTTCAACATCCGAAACATCCTCTTTAACACTTAACTCCTCACCAGATAAACAAGTAAAATCTGAATCATCTTGATCAACTGTATTACAATCATTTTTTACTGTATTTAGTTCTGTTGAATCCAAACAATAACTGTGATCAGAATATGACTGCCATGATGATCCCAATGATTTTGCTTGATCTTTTAGATCAAATATTGAATAACCTGTATCTATCGGATTTAAAAGTGTAGCTGATTCAATCCAACAATTATCAGAATAAGTAAAGTAACTACCGTCATATCCAGGAACAGAACTATATCCAGTATGATCATGCATAGTTCCATAATACCATTCAGCTGCAGAAATTAAAGGGATAAGTAGCATAATCATAAAAATTATCAATAAAATTCTATTTCCTTTTTTAATTATCTTGCTCATTTTAACAACTTTTTATTTTTCTTTTTTTACATTTTACTATAAACAGACTAATTAATATACATATCAATGAAAAGAATAACATAATTACAAACAAGATTATTGGAACAACAACCCAAAAAGGTAATAACTCTTTTAAAATAGCTGATGAAATCGATATCAAAAGAAAAGTAAATACTGCAGGAGGTATAAAAAACAATAACAATGGTTTCGGCAATGAGTATCCATAAATGTGCCCACCTAACCCATATAAAAACCCAATTAATCCATACAACGCCCCAATAATCGCTCCAAACAAAATTGTTTTGTTTATTTTCATTAGTCACACCACCAACATTCTTTTATTTTAATAGTTGTATTCGTGAATGTTTTATAACTCTTCCCTTGATAATAATAATCTAATGTTATGTTTAGCATTTCAGAATTATTAATTGTAAAATTTTCATCGAAAATATTACTATTTGATATATTTTCATTAAAATAAACATCACCATCAGATTCATATATTGTTAAATTACCTAAATTTAATGTATTATTCAGAAAACCACTATACCCTATTAGAACATAGCTAGATATATTTACATTATTTACCATAAAACGAGGAATATCAGAGGATATATCAGCCATTATCCCAACATCCACACTCCTATTCTCTCCCCAACTATAATTTCCATTATCATCATGTGCAAGACAGTTCCATTTGTAAGAGCCATCACTTAATTCAGTAATGTTAAAAGTAATAGTTGATTCATCTCCAAATGTTTGTTGGCTCTGATTTAGTTGCCAGTTTCCTGAAATATTAGTGTATAACGAAATATTAACGACATTATAATCATCACTTACATTGCAACTTAAGAATAAATAACCATCTGTATCCAACGCATTATTCTGTGGATTTTGATATATCTTTGGTGCTGTATCACCTATTTTATTGACAACTATTGTTACAGGTTCACTTGTTGTATTCTCAGTATCATCATAAGCTGTAAAAGTTACATTCGTTAGGCCAAACCAATTTTTATTAGAATATAGATGAGCAATGCCTGTTAAATTATCAATCTCAACAGAAATTGTTGGTGGTGTAGTAGATGTATAACTTATTTGATCACCGTCGATATCCATAAAATTCATACTAAGATTTATTACAGTATAATTATCTTCATCCCAAACTAAAGGAGAAAAGTTCCCTGTTAATACTGGTGGTGTATTATTAATAACAATAGTTCTATTTTCATCACCCCATGAAGTGTAATAATCTTTATCATAACATAAAATATTCCACACAAAGATTGTATCATCAGGAATATTTTTTACAAGAAAATTAATTGGGATATTTCTCTGCACAAAAGTATTAGTTAAATTAGATACCCAACCTCTTGCAATACTAATATTATGATACAAACTGCAGTTCCTTAATATATCATCGTCATTTACTATATAAGTCAAATTAAATGTTCCATCAGAAAATGTTGTTAAGGGTGGTGTATTAAGTGTTACATTTGGTTTTGTATCCATTATAACCACACGCGTTACGCTGTTTCCTATGTTTGGTGTATCTGAATTATCTGTGCAGCTAATATTCCATGAATACTCGCCGTTATAAAGTGGACCTGTTGTAGTAAGATGTTGTGTTACTCCTTTGGAAATATTTGTGAGTGTAACATTTCTTGAACCATTTATGATTAAACTGCAATTAGAAATATCAGATGCATCATTTACATTATAAATGAAATTAACATATTTTGTGTGTGTTATTGTTGCTCTGTCTTGTGGGTATAGCAAGTTAATAGTTGGTGGTGCTCTATCATAAATAACACTAAAATTCCAAGTATCAGATTTATTTCTTGTTTGATATAATGTGTTATCAAAACAATTAATGTACCAATTATATCCACTTTCGACTAGATTATAAATATTAAATGTTTCAACAGAATTTTCAGTTATATTTGTGTTACTTTGATTAAAAATATTATTTATATACAAATCACAATGAGAAATACTTGAATTCAAATCAACAACAATATATTTGAAAGTAATATTACCATCTGTATCAATTGTATTTGGTGAGATAAGCGTAAGATTTGGAGCAATAGTCTCTATATTTACTACAAAAGACCTTTCTACAGACATATTCTCATTACGATTAGGTGATTTATCAATACAATAAATGTACCAATTATAGTTTCCATTTGTAATTTCTCTTACATCAAACTTATTTTCCCAAGAAATAGTTATAAAATTATTTGTTTGGTTTAGAGCACCATTAATAAATAAAGAACAATTATCTACACCATATCCATCATCAAAGACACCATAACTAAATGTTACATCTCCATTTAAATCAATAGTGTTATTTTGTGGTTCATCAATAGATATAACTGGCGCAGTTAAGTCAATAACAGAAACAACTCTATTTTCTGAATATCCTTTATTCGATTCAGTAGATAAATCAGTACACTCTATTCTCCACAAATAATCACTATTTGTTAAACCGCTTACTAAAAAATAATTAGATGAATACTCACTTATTGAAGATGAGGTTGTATTGAGGGTATTATTAAAGTATAAACTACAATTAGTAATTCCTGAGCTAATATCACTTGCATTGAAGTCAAACAAAACTTGACCTTCATAGTTAGTTGTTGAGTTAATAGGAGAAGTTAATATTACAGAAGGCGTATCACTATCTATACCTTCCCTAAAACTTCTATTAGACGAACCCCAATCTAATTGTGATTCATTATCATAAGCCAAACAATTCCAAATATAATCACCATCAGGGATATCAAC
>JAGVYH010000029.1 GCA_018303325.1 Candidatus Woesearchaeota archaeon | reverse complement strand
GTCAAAAAATGGAAAAACTCCAATGATATTAGAGGACAAAACCTCTAAAATTTGGTGTTGGGAAGACTTCTTTATGTATCGTTAACTCCCCAATGCCTTTTCGTTCTTAGTTACGAATGACGAATAGCGAAGAACGAATAACTAATAATTTTTCATGTAACGGTGGCTGCGCCCACAAACGTGTTGTAAGCGGAAAAAAGATATTAAAAAACAAGAAATCAATACGTCTCAAAACCCATAACACTGAATTTTGGCTTTTCTCTTTTGAGTTCTGTTGATGGTTTAAGGGTTTGTTCTTTTCCTATTGAAATATTGAGTTGTTGAGCAGGATTTGGTGTATTTTGTTGAGCAAGGTTAGATGTCTGCAATTCTCCAAAGAGCGCATTAAACGGCGTTATTTGGTGTACTGGCCTTTCAAGCGGCTGGTTAGAATTAGACGCTGCATTATATATTGTTGGTTGAGGATTTTGAACATTTTGGGTATTTTGAGTATTCGTATAATTATTTGAAGAATTAGTGGGGTAATTATTTGGATAATTATTATAATTAGACGGATTATTGTTTAGTGAAGAACTATTGTTTACTGGAATATTATTGTTTGTAAACGAATCATTCATAGCTAATCCTGGAATATCAAATTCCTGCTGTTGATTTGTATGTGCTTGAGATGAAGAGTTAGATGAAGGATTAGATGAAAAACTAAAAACGTCATTTGAGTTAGAATAATCTGAATAAATGTTAGAAGGATTGTCAGATGAAGAATTTGAGTAAGGATTATGTATTATGTGATGAATAAGCTCAATGGCTTTAAGTATCTCTTCTTTTGAATCATTTTTTGTGTCTATTGTTATTTTCATAGTTATTCGCCTCTTTTAATGATTTACACAAAGTTATTGTTTAATTTATGGATTATTATCTTTAGTTATATTTAAAGTTATGGTGATATTTATTGTTTTTTATTACAATAATCGTTTTATATGAGAAGAGTTGACTCTTATTAGATACTTATGGAAAGGAAAAAACTTACACTTTATCTATTTGGATTAATTTATGCTATTAGTTTAGGTTCATTGGTATATATAGCTCCAGAAAAGAAAGAATTATGGTTTTTTTTGGAGATTATAAGTCTTCCTTCTATTTACATGATTGGATATGAAATTTTAATGCATAAACAAAAAAGAGGATTTGGAAAAGATACACACAAAATTATGGAAGAGGTTAATAAATTAAAAAATTATACAGATATATTGATTTCTGAAAATAAAAAACTGAAAGAAGAGAATAATTTTATTAAAAAAGGGATTAAAAAAAGAAAATAAGATAATATCAAAGAGAATCTATTCTTCTTTTTAGTTTTTTTAATGACTGTTGTATACTTTTATAAGCAGCAGTAGTTCCTGATGTCACATTAATGGAGTTATTGATTTTTCTCTTTTTTTGAGGCATGATACTTCTTAATTAATAGTAGGGCTATATATATTTTTTGTTTAGAAAATTTATAGAATAGCTAATAATACCCCTGCAACCAATGGGATAATCACATTATCATCCAAAATGACGTCAAATATCCATTTCTTTGCCCAGCCATTGATTAATAATTTTATGTCAACTGCCTCAACAATCATTGCAATAAACGAGGCAATGAATGCTTTTATTGGAGAAACAAAGAGCATTGCTCCAAGAGATGCTATTAATGCTCCGACCAATGTTCCCTCAATATATCTTAAATCATTCAAAGGGTTCTTTATCTTGCTGTAAAATCTACCTACAATATGCGAAAATGAATCACCCAATGTTAATATCATAATGACTGCAAGGGCAATTGGCTTGTCAAACAATGCAACTGCAAAGATAACACCGACAAGAAAAGTAAGCGCGCCTTTGCCTGGAAAAGTATTTGACCTTTCAAAGTTCTCTAAAAACCAATTTATAAAAGGCAGTTTGTATTTTAATGAAACTAATGCAATAATTGTGCCTATTAACAATAAAACCAATAAATGAGTTATCTTGAAAATATTAAAATAAATAAGCAAAACATAGGCTAAACCATAAAATATATGAAATATGTTTCTTCTGATTTCAAATTGCTTTATCATTGTAGTGTATAATTGTATTGTTGTTCATGAAAATAATTTTTATCATTTTATGGTGAGTTAATTATAGTTCAACCAACTAGTTTATCCTATTTTATAAAAATCATTCAGAACAATTACCATTTTATCTTATAAAAATATTTCTGATTGAAATAGTACGTTGTAATACCAATAACATAGCCAATAAGCGCTCCTGCAATAACGTCGCTGACATAATGCAACTGCAAATAAACTCTGCTTATGGCAACCAATACACCAATTATCACCCACAAATATTTAAGCTTTGGAAATTCCCTGTCTAAAATCGGCACGACTGCAAAAGACACTGCTGCATGAAGGCTTGGGAATGAGTAGGCAATCAATGTAAAATCTATCTCTGGCAAAGGCCTTTCGCGTGCAATTAATAATTTTAATATTGTCACAATAACCAGCGTGGCAAACAGCGAAGCCCACAATGGCAAAATGCCTTCCCGCTTTTTCTCGGTGTACATTAGAATGCTAGTAAGAATAAATAGTACAAACAAAAGCAGATAAAAATTGCTTAATATAGCGAAAAAAGAATCGAAAAAAGGCGTGTGAAATGTTAATATTTTCTCGTTTACTCTATTATCAAAAAATATGCTGATGATTAGGGCGATAACTGTAATAGATATAATACTTAACTGCAGTATATTCTTTTTTTTCATGAAGTTCATGGTTAATCCGCCAAAATTACGTGATATTTAATGAGTATGTTCTTAAGGTATATTTCTATAATTATTTGTTATAATTATAAATTTTTTGTATTTGCTCAGTAATTGGGCGAAGCCATTCGTTCACTATAATAGGGTAGTTTATTAAATTATAATTTATCATTTAATTTTTTATTTTCACAAATTTTAGTTTACACAAAGATTTTAAAAAACATTGAAAAAAATAATCATGAGACGGTGGCTTCGCCCTAAAACGTGTGGAGAGCGAATAACATATATTCAAAATAATTATATATTCAAAATAATTTCAGTTTAATACTATCCATTTTCTCAGTGATATACTCATCTTTAATCAATGCTTTTATTAAATCCTCTGGGGTTCTAAACTGTCTCTTAACATTAGCATATAACCTGTTGTCTTTGACAAAGGCATTGGGATGTTTTGCTTTAAAGGCTTCAACAGAACGGGTTTCTTTTACAGGCGGGCCCATCCTTAAGGTAGTATCACTTAATTGAGATTCCTTGACGACAAACCAAAACTCTGCTTTTTTTGCCTTGTCCCATTTCCAGCCCGAGGTTGTTACAGTAAATCCACCTAATTGCAGGTGTTTTAGGATATGTGTATATGATTTTAATAATTTCGCGCCGACAATATCCTCTTTTCCTTCTAATGCTTTAATAGTTAATATAATTAACCTTGCAGAAGCTGAGCTAGTTTTGAGTTTTTTCAAATCCTTCAACGAGTATTCTTTTTTCACAAAAAAGTCAGGTGATGGGTTTGCCAAAAATTCTTTTGCTTTCTGTTTAAACAGCTCAAATTTTTCTGTGCTTAAAGCTGCCGCTGCATTTCTGTCTGGCTGAAGCGGATCAATAAGCAGCAATGGAGATATCTTTGATTGATTAAGCTTGTCAGCTGTGCCATGTTTTTCGACGTCAATTACATCAAACTGCTTCCATTTTTGAGAAGATTTCAACAAATTCAAAAACGAGCCATAGTTAACAATCAAGATATCCAGTACGTGTCCAGAGAAACCTTGTATGTATGATTCTGCGCCGTAACATCCCTGCGCTTTGCAGAATAATTTTGCGAGCAGGATTTCCTTGCGAAGGCTTTTATTCTCATTCAGTTTATTGTTATTAATTTTATTGTTATTAAGTTTATTGTCATTATGCTTATTGTCATTAAGATGGGTTTTAAGCCATGCCACATGCAAAGGACTCATGTCAGTGACATTCATTGCTTTTTTTGGCTCTGTAACGTATAATACCGGAATGATTTCATAATATATTCCTTTATATTTTGCCTGAAAATAATCTCTTGAGCCGTGAAGCCTAACAAATTTAAGAGAAGAAATTTTCTTAAGTATAGTTTCAAGCATTTCCGACAAGTCTTTTTCTTTATAATCATAGTTAAATCTAACAAAAACATCGACGTCAAAATCTTTTTTAAGAAATGTTCCTTTTGCTGCGCTTCCGCCCAACATAATCTCTGCATTGATTTTATTATTCTTTGCAGCTTGTTTAAGTTTTTGCAGAAATTCATCTAATTTAAGCTTTAATTTTTCTTCTTCAGCTTGTGTTGGCAGACATTCTGCTACTGCTTTGTTTAATAAATCATTAATTCCAGCCATAAAAGCCAATGAAGAATATAAGTTTAAAAATGTTTTCAAAAAATTGTTCATGGCTGAAAAAACATATAAAAATATATAAACCAGAATAAAATCACATTTTATATGCCAGAATTAATAATTGTCGGTTCAATTGGATTGGATGATGTAAAGACACCTTTTGGTGAGAAAACTTCTGTTCTTGGAGGAAGTGCTATATATGCTTCTTTTGCTGCGTCTTTTTTTACTAATCCTGGTGTTGTGTCAATCGCTGGAAAAGATTTTCCAGAAGAGCACAAGAAACTTTTAACGAATAGAAATATTGATATTGGCGGCATTGAATTCAAAGGCAAAACATTCAGATGGGAAGGTAGATATGAGTATGATATGAATGAAGCCAAAACTCTGAAAACAGAGCTTAATTCTTTGACAGAATTTTCAGCCAATCTTCCAGAACATTATAAAGACGATAAATTTCTTTTTTTAGGGAATATTGATCCTATTCTTCAATTGAAAGTAATTGGGCAAGCAACTAATCCTAAGTTTATTGCAATGGACACTATGAATTTCTGGATATCGTCTAAAAAAGAAACACTTATTGAAGCCATTAAAAAAGTTGATTTATTGTTGATTAACGACGGCGAAGCAAGACAGCTTTTTAACACAGTCAATCTTTTAAAGGCAGCAGAAGAAGCGCTGAAGCTTGGCCCAAAATATGTTATAATAAAAAAAGGCGAGCATGGAGCATTATTGTTTACAGACGACACTCACTTTAATGCGCCAGGTTATCCGCTGGAGGTATTAAAGGATCCAACGGGATGCGGTGACAGTTTTGCAGGCGGAATGATGGGTTATTTAGCTAAAACTAATAATCTTTCTGAATCAAATATAAGGAAAGCCATAATATATGGTTCTGTTATTGCCTCGTTTAATGCAGAGGATTTCTCGCTGGAAAGGCAGAAAAGATTGACTAACGACGAGATAGAACAAAGGTATAAAGAATTTGAGAAGATAAGAAAGTTTTGAGGTATCTTTTTCTTACGTTCTCGACCATTTTAGGGACGTAGCCCATTGTCTCATGAAATGTTTTTTACATTTTTTTAAAATAGTCGTATAGAAAACATAAACTAACATCATCATGAACGTGACCAATCAGGTAAGAACTGAAAAATTAAAAAATAAATAATGACAAAAGATTAATTTGTTAATTCTTCTTCTTTGTCCTTTTTATTATAATTATTAAGAATGCTATTAACAGCACGACGATTATTAGCGAGAATACCTGCGCTCCTTTCTTTGTTTTTATTGCAGAGAATGCTTTACCCAATGTTTCTTTAGTCTTGGCTAAGTTTTCTGTAAGACCTTTAAAAGCCATTCCTGCCAAACCTGCTTGTTCTTCTGCTCCTTCTCCTGCTGTTACTGGCGCTTCTGCTGCAGATTCAGCATCTGCTTCTCCTCCTTCGCCGCCAGATGGCGCTCCGCCTTCAGACGGTGCTCCTGCCTCAGCTCCAGTTTCTCCTGCTTCTTCGCCACCTTCGCTTTCACTAGGAACACTGGGCGAAGTTATAGGTGAAACACTTACAGGCACGCTTGGTGTTGTTGCTGCTGGAGTGCTACCACCACCGCCTCCTCCACCGCCACCACCACCGCCTCCTCCTCCACCGCCGCCGTCACCAGTAGAAACATCGACGCTAAAAGATGTGGTGTTTCCGTCAACATTAATATTTCCTGCTGTATCATTGCATTTGAAATAATAAGCTGTGCTGCTTGCATCTGCACTAAAAGTAAGATTTGCTGTATGATTTAAACCATTAGAACTATTCATTTGAGATAATGCCCCAAAGCTACTATTTGCTGTACCATAAGTACAATTGCCTATCTCATTAATAGTTACCCACGCAATTACATTCAATGAAGAGGCAGTGGTGCTTTGTGCTCCACTTGGACCTATGTCTGTAAAACGAGGAGTCACATTATCAAAACTATAATTATAAGTGCTAACATTAATGTTACCTATCTTATCTGTTAAAATAATATCTATATAATTATTTCCTTGCGATGTAAACAACGGATTAAACGCAGTATTATTCGAGAAAGAAACATTTGAGCCATTGCCATTATTAAATGTTTGATTATTTATACCTTTATTATCAGAAACTATGATTGTTAATCTGTCTGTATTGTTTAAATAAGAATTGTTTGCTTTGGAAATGGTAACAAGTTGCGGAAAGGTGGTGTCTGTGATTGTTAAATGTACAGTTGATAAAGTGCCACAACTAAAACTTTCTGTTTGATCTGCACTAACATTATTAAGGGTAAAATTAATTGTTTCACCATTATTGTCTGATGATGGTGCTGTAACACTAAATCCCCTATCACCTTTTCCAATATAATTTCCGTATTCGCCACTATATGTGGTTTTATATGGTGTTGGTGCAGATGTATCTTCTGTTGTATCAGTAGCATAATTTCTGTAAGCTGCAATTGTTGTACTAACACTACAATTCACAGTTCCACTATTCTTAATAAATTGACAAGTTCCTTTAAAATTGTGGGAAGAACAAGAAAAACCATCACTATATACATAGAAAGAAGAAAATAAAAGGAACACTAATAGAACAACTAAAAAAGATAATAATTTAGTTATTAATTTAGTCATATTATTTCCTCTTATCTCTCTATTTTCTGATTAGTTCATTAATTTTCTGATATTTTCTGATTACCTCTTTTTTCTTAATAAAAAATATACAATTATAAATAATAAGAGTAATAGGAAAATGATTGCTACTAACCATAAAACATTGTTTAAGCTTCTTTTTTGAGTAGTATAAATAGTTAAGTTATCTATTATATCTCCTGATCTCCAAGTGATTGTTGTGTTTGTAAGGGCTTGATTAACATAAACAGTTATTTGTTTTCCTGAATCCTTACTATCTCCAGACAAAGGTAACTCAAATTTGCCTTGTTCCCCAATTATAAAACTTGCTTTAATCTCATCATCAATCTTAGCATCTACAAGTGTTCCTTTAGGAGCTAGTTTATTATTAATATAAATCGTACCTTGAACAAACATAGGTATTTGAGGAATGTTTGGAATGCTTTCTTGAGCAAAAACACTAGCAATCAACATAATAATAATTAAAAAATATAAAAAAAAGTGCTTCATTTTAACACACTTTTATATGTTTATACTTCACCTGTTAAAAGAGTGTTATTTCCTGCACTTGTTATTGAAATCCAATAACCACCATCTCTGTCAAATGCACCTAAAGTACCTGTTCCGCTTGGATTATTGTAATACCAACCATTTCCTGATGTGTCACTAGCATTGTAATACCATATTATTGACCATTTGGTGCTACCTATTCTATCATTTAATACATTAGTAACATTATCTCCTGCTGTATTACTAGGCGAGCTTATTAAATTCCAACCTGTATAAATTGTTGTTGTTACTAATGTTGCACTTGTACCTGTATTTTCTTTGTAAGTCAGATTAGCTTGATTTCCGTCATAGTTATAAATCCAATAACCTTTCAAATGATTCATTCTATCTGTTGATTGCGCCAAATCATACCACGTTGCATCTGTTGAATTGTAATATTTATACAAATCACCTGAAGCAAATCCATGTGCACTTAACTTGGTATTATTTAGTGATCTTGGTGTTCCTACAAGATTCCATTTGTTTATTGCTATAGTAACATTAGCATTTGCATAAGGTATTGCTGATACATTCATGCTTGCATTTACATTACCAACATCGTCTGTAACATTTATTAAACAGAAGTACTCTGTTCCGTCTGCTATTGTTCTGTTAGTTCCATCATGATACGTAGTTATCAGTGCAGTAGTGTGTGTACTTGTTGATGAATAAGTTACAGGACTTAATGATGAGAGTTGTGTTGAATTTGTCATGTTACAAATGAATGCATATCTGCTGAAATCAGCATCTGTTACAGCAGTCCAGTTAAGTTTAAGTTGTAAACCATCATCTTGTGGTTGGTCAGTTAGCACTAAACGGTCCACTCTTGAAACACGATAATCTGTTGACAAGTTTTGGGTTGTATTTGTTCTGCTGTTACTTACTGACGGATTTCCTTTTGTATCACTTGCACTTATGCTTAAAGTTACTGAACCTTCTGATACAGCAGTAGTCATAGTGTAATAATATTCGAATTGAACTCCTTCAGTAGTGTTTGTTGTACCAGCAAGCGTTGCTGCATTGCCGCCAACAGTTACTGTTGGTTGTGTTACGTTTTCACTTACATTAAACTTAATTGAAATGTTCTGGTTAGCTCTGAACTTTGTACCTAATACATATCCGTC
This sequence comes from Candidatus Woesearchaeota archaeon, assembly GCA_018303325.1. Taxonomy (GTDB): domain Archaea; phylum Nanobdellota; class Nanobdellia; order Woesearchaeales; family DSVV01; genus JACQSP01. The sequence continues at coordinate 1,601 of JAGVYH010000029.1, read as the reverse complement.
TTTACCAGACCTATTTGTAAAGTTGCCTTGGAATCCTGAAACAAGCCAGAATTGTGGAGCAGCTGCATCATATTCTGTTAATCCACCTGATGCTAAACTTTCCATTGCATTATTTGCAGTGTCATTAAAGAAGCTGCCTGTGATGTCTGGTGTGAAATTGCTTGCGTTTTTGTAGTCTGTAAATTGCAAGTTCACAAAATGGTCATTCTTTAATGTTCCTGTAGCATTGGTAATTGTCCATAATGCTGATCCTGCCAGAGTTAAAGCAGTTGCTGCACCTGTTCTGTTAAACTTATCATCGGTTACATTCTCGCTGAAAGTTAAATTGTATGCATCAATATAACCATCTGCATCATCATCGTAAGTTGTAGCGTTTAATAAAACAGGTGGTGATTTATCAGTTGCTGCTGTTGTATTGTAATCTGTCAAGTTATTATTATTATTTAAATCCACAATACTTCCGACAGTAGCAGTGTAAGATACTGCTGGTGTTGCATTTGTATCAAACACAGACAATTCTGTTACAGTCAGGTTAACCCTTGTATTATTTGGACAATTTGATAATGCTGTGTTTACAGAATAGCCTGTTACGTTCCATCCAAGACCACATCTTCGTGATGCATTCCAAACATTCTCGCTCATTGTAACCACAATAGAATCTATTTTACCATTTGCGTTAGTATCATTTGTCCAGACTGAACTTACTGATGGTGCTTGGACATCTTGGAATGAGCCAGTTAAGGTAACATTGGTTTTGTTATCTTGACCAACAGGGTTATTTCCACTTGCATCTGATATTGTGTAATTCATGAAAAATTTGTAGACATCTGGTGCACTTAAATTTGAATAAGCAGTTGGGAAAGTTACGTTTAATGTTGTATTCTGTGTATTGTTAAACCTACCTACCTGAATATCCAATCCACCTACCCATGCTGCTCCTGTAGCGTTAGTGTAAAGTATTGCTCCGCTCTCTTTTGAAGAGTTTACTGTAGTGTTACTAATAGCAAGTCCACCTTGAAGCCTTATAGGTTCACTAAAGTTGAATAAGATGTAATCATCTGAATCAACACCATTTGCTGCTGTTGCACCATCACTTGCTGCTGCAACTAAGAATACTGGTGGTGCTTTGTCTGCTGCTGCTGCACCATTGGCAGTATCATTTCTTACTGCTTTGTTGCCTGCTGCATCTAATATATAATCTCTAGATGTTGCTGCGCCACCATAAGAGTAATTCACAGTAGGTGTTCCATTTGTGAAATATGTTGTTCCTGTAAATCCTAAAAATATATTATTATTGTTTCCACTGTCACCAGGGAATGCTGTATCAACAAATGCTATAGCACCAGCTGCTGTAATGCCTTCAATTGTAAAGTTTGCTGAAGTATTATCAACAATAGATTCTGAGAATGTTATGTTGATTGTGTCTAGATAACCTGTTCTGTTAAAGCTTAGGGTTTCCTTTGTCATGAGTACTGGTGAAGCTTTATCGGTTGATGCTTCAGCAGTTGTATTTGAGCTTATGTTAACAAATGACAAATCAGTCATATTACTTGTTCCATCAGTGCCTGTTAAAGAAAAGTTTACGATTGGAGTATTGCCTG
>JAGVYH010000068.1 GCA_018303325.1 Candidatus Woesearchaeota archaeon | reverse complement strand
TCGCCTTTTAATGCTGACTGTAAAATAACTGCAGAGGATTCTCTTAATTTCGCAGGTATGTGCTTAATGTTGGCTTTGATGGTTTCTGGGGAGATGGTTAGCGTTTCTGCTTTTGTCGTCGTCGGTTGTTCTGCTTCGGTTATTGCTGAGGGCTCTGCTTCTGCTGTCGTCAGGGTTTGCTGTGTTTCTGTCGTCGGTGGTTGTTGTTCTGATGGCACCATTCCGCCCATTATCATCACAGAATTGACAGCGACGTAAGCATCTTGCTCTAAATTGAGGTTAGAATCAGGATTGTTCTGCAGGTAGTAGTATAATGTATAATAAATAGACAAAAACGCTTTTTTCGCATCTGGACGTCCCTCCATCTTTTTCCATATGTTTTCGCCAACCTCGTCAGGTTTTGCAATACCAGATATACCATATTCATCAATTATTTCTTCTCTGTTTACTCGGTCTTGGATTTTTAGGATTATTGATGCAACATCGTCTTGTAATTCTGCTGGTATATGCTGGATGTTCTGCTTGATTATTTGTTTACGGCTGTCTTCAATATCTATTTCTTTTCTGAATTCTTCGCCTATTCTCTTTCCATTATCTAAAAATGTATGAGCTAAATATATTTCTTCCAAATACTGTGCTTGGTTGCCTGTCAGTTTATACTCTTCATAAGTTGCAGGAATAAGATTAGGATAATTCTTTTCATAAGCAATAGTTTTTAAAACACCGCCTCTGCCTCTAAACTGAACTTTAACGTTATCAGCTTTGCGTCCTGTCTTTTTTTCCCATTGTTTGACTCTTTCATCTTCACTACCAATAGTCACTTTGATATAACTTCCAGCATTAAAAATATTTTCGTTAACCACACTCAACTGTACTTTAATTTCTGGTAATATATCTTTAAACGTATCCTTCACTGCAGTATAAGTACTGTCTGGTGCATCTCGCGAATAATCAACTACTATTATTGAAGGATTTTTAAGAAGGTGAAGTTTTTCCTTTAATTCTTTAGGAATCTCTACAAACTGTTGATCATATCCAGTACCCCTATAATCTCCTTTGGCTGAAGAAACATAAACAGGTATTACTCCTTCTATTCCATACACTCTCTTCAGCTCTTCGTATATCTCAGGATAAGCGCTGTTTAGGGCGGGGCTAAATAATTTTTCTGCAAGCCTCATAGAAGTATCTGGCAGAATTAGTATTGGTGTCTTGCCTTGGATTATTAAGTCATGAACTTTCCTCAAAGTAAGTTCTATAAATTCAACAGTAATTTTCCTTTTAAGTTTTTCTTCATGTTTTTGTGTTACTTCCAGCAATTTATCCCTAAATATCTGTGAATCAGTTCCATAACCTTCCAGTTTAGAAATCTCGTCTTGCAATGCAGATAATCTGTTAAAAATATTAAATCTAATTTCTTCATTAAATTTATCGTCTAAGCCTTTCTCTGCAATTAATCCATTTATTCTTTCTTTTAGTACAGCGCCTTTTGCTGACGGGTCTAAAACAGCGTTGACAATACTTCCCATTATTTCAGCGTCGTGTAACATATTAACAGTTTCTTCTTCAAGAACATCAGAGACAAGCATTGAAGTGATTGTTTGTGTTTGAAGAGTGTCTGCGCCGACTGAGGAGGGGGTAGATGGCTGGATGGGAGTTAATATTGCTACAGGTCTTTCAACCACACCTTCTTGTGCAATTCCAGAGGATTTTTTAATAACAGGCAGGATAATTTCAGTAGGTATTCCTTCTTCAGCTTTTACTTTAGTTCTAAATCTATCTACTGCGTTTATTACTCCGCTCATTGTTAGAGCATAACCGCCTAATAACCCAATCCCTGCACCTATAGCAATAGGAACAGCAGTCAATGGATTTACTCCTAATCCAATTGCGACACCCATCCCTATGCCTGTTGCTAAAGACGTCAAAACAGCTGGTGTTCCTAATTCTCCATTTATAACATCTTCTTTTGTTTTTGTTACTAATTTTTTGTTTAACTGCCTTATCTTGAGTCCTGTTCCTAACAATAATCCAAGCAATCCAATTGATACACCAGTATTTATCTTTTGTTTTACCTTCTTTTCTGCAATGAATCTCTTTATCTTTGTTTCTTCTGTTGCTGCTGAGTCTTTTTCCTTTTCTTTTTCAGCTTTAAATAATTCGATAGTTGCAGTTGCATCAATTCCTTTTTCAGCATATGGCTTATCTGTTTTTCCATCTATTTCTGCATTATTTAATGAGATTATATCCTTTGCACTTCGTCTTTCATGATAATCATTTACAGAATCAGCAGGAATATTATTTCTATCTAAATTTCGTCTGCTAGGTATATCAAATCGTCCATGATATTCTTCATATTTAGAAATTTCATTGAGAGGCACTAGTGCGTTGTGATATGCAATCACTTTATCAGCACTATCAACTTCTTCAGGTATTTCGTCGAGCAGTCTTAATAATCCTGCATTGGCCAGCTTCAGCAATCCATTCACACCAAATCTTTTATGTTTTGCATAGGCTTCAGGAGTGATGCTGTTCTGATTTAATGCTACAACATTAGCTTCGCTAAGTTCCGAAGGATATTGGAAAACAAGTTTTGCAAGAATTTCTTTCTCTATTTGCTCAGCTTCTGCTTCATATAACTGTTGGTATATCTTTTCAACAAATTCTTTTAATTCATCTGGTGAAAGTGTGTTTACTTTTTCTTTTGCATCTTTTGGCGAAATACCAGTGCTTACAAACGCAGCAATATCATATCCAGTAAACCTTTTATCATAAGTAACAGCGACTGAATTAGGAATAGATGCAGGAAGGGTTTTATGCAGCATAGCAATATCATGACCGCTAAATCGCGCACTATATTTGCCTGCAGCTTTTTGCGGCACACTCGCTGATATCATCGCAGCTATTTCATTCCCGTCAAATCTGCTGTGGTCATATTCTCCAATTTCGTCTGCTTTTGTATCTGTCTGCTCCAGCGCATCAATCAGAACAATTATTTCCTCTGCACTGTATGCGCTGAAAATTTCATCTGACTGGATAAGTTTCTTATACTTTGCTTTTATTTGTTCTCTGTCAAGATAATAATCTATATGCACTACCTCGTCAAGGCTAAATCTATCTGGGTAACTCAATGCTTCTTTTCCAGACATCTTATGCTTATAAAGATTATCTCTCAAAAATGCTTTATCCTCTTCATCAAGCACTCGCGGCATAATAACTGTTGGTGTTTCTGCTCCTGTTGGTGTTGGTACTCCTGTTTCTGCGGGTGTTAGTACTCCTACCGCACCTTCAACACCAACCTGCGCTTGTTCTGTCGGAGTAGGTTGTGTCACAGCTGGTAGAGCTTGTGGTGGAGCAGATTGTTGTGGCGATAGCAGCTCCTGAGCTAGTGATATTGCTGGGAGAAATTGCGAAATCCCGATTATTGCAGCAATGATTGGATAAATTATTGCTTTTGTCGTCGTGCTTCTTATGATTGATAGAATTGTTGGTGGTTTGGTGGGTTCTGCTGCTTCTTCAACTCCTGCCTGTGCTGTTTCTGTCGTCGCTGGTTGTTCTCCCTCACCAACCTCAATCTTCTTAAACCCTGCCTGTGCAGCAATATCATCAATAGTTTTATCCGGCACATTATCTATTGATGCAGTCGTAGACCTTTGTACAACAGGTTCCTCTTGATTTATTACACCGCCAGGAGATTGTGTATCACTATAATCATATAAGCTTCTGCCTTTGTATTGATAGATATTAAAGGATTTTGGCTGTTGCTGCCTTTTGATTGATGAAACAACAGGCAATCCTGTGTTTACAGAGAGAATTTTTAACAGCTCATGCAATTTATCCACTCCTTTTGAGCCAAATTGGGTGCTCTCTTCTACATAAATCGCAGGGAATTTGTTTACGTTGCCGTCTTCTGCTGTCTCTTCTACAATCCTTAGCCTTGCTATTCTTCTTGTTACAACAAATCTGTTCTCGTCTAAGATAACAATGGCTCCATTTGCTCCATTATTAACATATCCTAACAATCCAGAATTTAAACTATTTCCATACACACAACTCTGGCAGGCAGTTGTGCCAGGATAATTTCCTATGTTAAACAAGTCAAAGAAATTTGTAAGATATTCGACAGTGAACTCTTCTCCAGCAATAGAAATACTATAGGCTGATGCTTTTTCCCAGTTTCTTATTTTTTCTATCTTTTGTTTGGTGTCTTCAAAGCCTTCTGCATTTGCTAATTTTTCAATATTGCTTTCTCCTTTTAATTCTTTAAACTTAGTTTGCTCTTCCTTTGGCAGCTTTAAAATTTCCAAAGCAATTATTTCATTCAAAGTTGAAACATAATCTTCACTTTCGAATTTCCATGTCTCAAAATCACCATCAATATAATGAAGCAATGCATCCAGCATAATTTTAGAGAAATGCTGGTCATTAGGTCGGACTGAGAGATAGTGCTGAATCAGCGTATAAATATCTTTATTATTATAATCTCTTTTATTCTTAAATTTGTCTGTAAGCGTGAATTCAATTAATTTTTTAGAAACAAGCACCTCATTCTCGATAACCATTCTAGAAGATTTAAATGTCGCTAAAAGGCTGATTACCCTTAACTTGCCTTTAATTTCAAGAACTTTTTTGAGTGTTGCATCATCTATTTCTTTCTTTTTAACTATATCTCCTAATAATTTGGTGGTTAATTCAATCAGCTGATTATTCTCAGGAAGCAGATTTTCACCAGAATCTTTGTACTCTTGTTTTAATGCTTTTTCATACGCATCCATTACTTCTTCAAATTCCTGTATTCTTTTGTTGAGCTCGACAAAAGCATTTAATGCAGTATCACTGTCCATATTCTCAAAATTATTATTCTTCTTTCCAAGAATCTTGATTAATGAAATGAAGACATCATTTCTTTCTGCGTAAGCTTTTTGGTTCCATACTAATAGATTTGTACGGAAATCATTTCTTGTATTGACGACCTTTACCTGCGTGATTAGTTTCCTGAATAACTCAACTGCTTCTTCATCGTATTCATTTGTACTGTATCTGTCTATACCTTCTGCGCCTGCATGTCCTATAACCATTGTTTCTGTTACTGTATTTTTGAGGATATGCTCAAAGAATAGATGAGGTATTTGCACAGTAGAAACTTCGGGAATTCTAACTTCAGCTTCCAAGCGGTCTAATTGCGCGTCAGCATTAAATTGTTCGTCAGGATTAACATCTTTTGTTTTCTTGTATTTTTCTCTCGCAAAGATTTTTCTCGCCTGCTTAAACCATTCTTTTTTCAGTTTTGTTTCGTCAGGTAAATTTGTGATGATGCCATTAAATGCAGTAAATCCCTGCAATATTCTTCTGTTTTTTTGTAAGAACTCGTTAATTTGTGGTTGGTGGGGATATATTTTAACCTCTTTAACTGGTTTAACTTCTCCTACTTTTTCACCCTTTTCTGCCTCTTCTCCTTTTTTGAGCTTTTCTGCTTTTGAAAGTTTGTCTATTTGCGCCATTACAAACTCATTGTCTGTTCTGCTTAAAGTCGCAACATCTGAATTGAATAAGAGATAAAGATAAACTCTTCTCCTGCTTTGTTCTGGCAGGAATTCAAACTGCCTTTGGACAAAACTTAAAACTGTAGATTTCTCTTCATTAAAAGCGTCTTCTTTTAGAGCTAGGTCAGCCTCACTTCCACCTTCTTCTTTACTTTCTTTTTTTAGTCTATCATAATACTTATCAATTTCTTTGAAAGTAGAGATTATTAATCTCTCATGGTCAAGATAACCAGTACTATCCACTTTAAACTGAAGAATTGCTTCTATAGAGATTGAATATTTGACTGTTAATTTATGCAGTTCTTCAAACGCTCCTGTTTTGTCGTCAACAGGCTTAATTTCATCTATTGCTTTTAACAATTCAATAAGACCTTTTGTGTCTTTTATCTTTGTATCATCTATTGTTATAAACTCATTTAGTGTCTGCAACTGCTGCTCTATTATAAACAAATTTCTTACTAACCAATCTAGCCTTTTGACTAAATGCTGGAAGTCGCCTTCATTTATGTTAGGATGCATTTGCCTAACTTCTTTTTTTATGTCATCCATAATTTGGCTCATTGTTAGTTTTGGGTCATCTCTGATTAATTTTATTATTTTAATAGTTTCATCAATAGTTAAATAAGAAAACAGCTCTATTAATGCAGGAATGTCAACATTAAATTCTTTAAGGTCGTTTCTAAAGAATTTATTAAAGAGTTCTTGCTCAGGTTTTTTATCACCTTTTATATTGAACAGATGATCAAACAGACTGTATTTCTCATCTTCTTCAATGTGGTGCTCTGCAGGGTGCTGTGTCTTTTCTCTTGCCAGATTGTATGCTATCTCATTTGCAGTTCTTTTAAACTCTTCGTCAAAGATTCTGGTAAATTTAGTAAGACCATCCAAATTTGTTTGGCCACTAATCAAATAATGCGTTAGTTTGATATTAATGCCCAGCTTCTTGGCAAGTAAACTTGGATTAAATTTGATAAGAGATTCTACTATTTTTGTTAGAACATCCTTACTATTACTATTATCTTTCAATTGCTCTATCAATGGCTCAACTGTCTTTTTTTTGTTTAGATTCCCCAATATAGCAATAATATATAACCTTATTACATCACTGTTACCTTTATCTTTTAATTCTTCTAATAATGGCTCTAATGGGTTACCCCCTATTATTATTATACCAAAGGATTTTAAAATCTTTAATCTCACTGCATCGCTGTTGTTATCCTTATCTTTCAATTGCTTTATAAACTCAATTCTTAATCTGTCTGCTCTTATTTCTTCTAATTCAGATATCTTTATTCCCCCTAATGCACCGATTATGGCTATCCTAACTTCATCACTATTTCTGGCTTCATCACTTTTTAAGTTGTCTTTTAATTCTTCTATCAATGAATCGATTATGTTCTCCTTTTTAGTTAAACTTAATTTGCTTGATTCGTACACATTTGCGGTAATTATACTTAATCTGGACACAATAGCTATCCTTACCTTATCGTTATTCTTCTTATCTTTTAATTGCTCTATCAATATATCAACTATTTTTTCACTTTTAATCCTGCCTACTTCGTCTATTAATGCGTTTATGATTGCTATTTTAAATTTATCACTATTGCTTTTATCTTTCAACTGCTCAATGACAGCATCAACTGCTTTATCGATTCCTGTAGTAACCAAGAGTTCCATAGCAGAAATTTTTACATTATCGGCCTTATTCTTATTGTCCATTACACTAATTAAGGCAAGAACAAGCGGTTCTAACTCAGAGTCATCTATAAACTTGATAAGTTTGGATATTGCGTTTCTTGCAGGACTACTTATAGACTCTTCATCTTCTAGATAAGGAATTAATATGATGCCTGTTTCTACATTACCAATAGGAGCTAATGCATCAATTATTTGTTTCTTTACCTTCTTATCTTTTTCTTTTTGTAACTGCTTCTCTAATGGTTTAACTGCTTTAACAAGCATATTTCTTTCTATGATTTCTGCAGCATTTAATCTAACATCATCATTATCATGCTCAATATAAACATATTTTCCAGTTTCATCTTGTGTTAATAATATTTTTTCTAATTTAGGCAGATTTTCTTTGTAAGTTTTAATATTGTACGAATTAAAGGTTGAAAGTATAAGTGCAATTATGTCTGGGTTTTTCTCATTCTCAAATATTTCAAGTAATGCAGTTACTGTTTGTTGATTTTCAGATAACACAATAAGTTTTATAGCAATCTGTCTTACTGAAGGGGAAGAATGCTCAAGATAAATATATTTTCCTGTTTCGTCTTTTTCAAATAATTTATCTCTTATCTCTTGGTTTAAGTTTTTTTGTAATAATTTTACTATTTCTGATAATATTTCGTTGTCCTTTTCTTTTTCAGCGTACTTCATTAATGGCCAGAATATTTCCTCTGATAACAACTCGTTTAATACAAATAATAATTGCAATCTTTTATCCTTATCTTGCTTTTTCTCTAAATGTGATATTACATATGGTATAGCAGAAGTATACTGACCAAGACGTAATGCTGTTATTATATCCTTTTCTACATTCTCATCCTGCTCTTTTTCTAAAGCAATAATTAGAAGTTCTGCTGCTTTTTCTTTTGATAACACTCCACTGTTTACATTCATATAAACAGCAGGTATTGCCGCTAATCTTATAAGTTCATCTTGACTGTTAATATGTATTAATAGTAAAGTTTCTAATTCCTCTTTTTTGTTCGCTAATTCGTTATAAACTGGTAAATCATTTTCTAATGTTCTATGCACTGTGCCCTTTGAACCTACAATCAATGGTGAAATTGCTATATACTGTGCGATTGTTTTTATGTGGGGCACTATATTTTTTAATTCCTCGTTTACATTGGCATCTAAATTTTTCTGCATTGATACTCCTTTTCTGTTTGTTAAAGTAGATAATAGATATAATTGCTCAGGGATTGCACCATTAGTGATAATATTATTTATTAGATGTTCTATTGCTTTTGTAGACCATAATTTATAGTTAATAGCATTAACTAATTTTTTCATTTGGGTTGTAGTCTTTGCGTTTTTTGCTAATACTATGATTCTTTTTTTTGCATTTTCTCTGACTTCGTAATCCTTGCTTCCTAACGCTTTAGCAACTTGAGCTGGTGTTGCAAATCTTACACCCCATTTGCCTTTTCTAACCATTACTAAAGAAAATAATGCTGCAGATACAGAACCAAATAAACCAAGATAACTAAAAAAAGGTTTTATATATTCATTAGTCCATATATTACTTATATCAACACCACCTTTTTCATAATACTTATTCGCTTCTTCCCATCCAATATCATGCTCAATAAATTGTATTACATCATATCCATCAAATCGTTTATCATAACTGTTTGCTGTTTTTGGATTAATTTTATGTTTATTGATTAAATATATAATTTGTTCTACATCATGACGAGAAAATCGAGAATCAAATTCCATTGCTTCGTTTAGGTTGATATGATTTTCTATCAAGAATAACATCATCCCAGCTGAAAATCTACTCCCATAACTTTCAATCATAGGATTAGCTTTTTCTGCTGTATAACCATTTGTTAAGAACTGAAAAATATCTTCAGAGGATGCTGCTTCACGAAACTTTTCTGCTTCTGCATTTGCTTGTTCTGGCATAATGCCCTTTTGGTATAACACAATTATGTCTCTTACATAATCGAATTTGTAGTGATAGGTGCTGGCAACATCAATCGGTACATTATTTTTAGTTAACTCTTCCTTTTCTAAGTCATTAAATCTCCAAGTTGCTATATCTTTATTTGCCTGTTCTGGTAGTATTTTCTGATAGTTGTATAAATCGTTTATACGATTAACAGTGAATTTTTTATCATACTTACTGGCGATATCAAGAGGAACTCTACGATTTATTAAATAAAGTTGGAAATCCCCACTAAACGTTCTTTCAGTTACAGCACTTGGTGTTTCTTCTAAAGAGGTTTCAGTTTCTGTTGGCGCTAATATTCTTGCCTCTCCTTCTACTCCTTTAACACCAACCTGCGCTTGTTCTGTCGGAGCTGGTGATGTCACAGCTGGTAGAGCTTGTGGTGGAGCAGATGGCTGTTGAGATAGCAGCTCCTGAGCCAGTGATATTGCTGGGAGAAATTGCGAAATCCCGATTATCGCAGCAACTATTGGATAGACTATCGCTTTTGTCGTCGTGCTTCTTAGAGTGGATAGAATTGTAGGTGGTTTAGTGGGTTCTGCTTCTTCTTCAACTCCTGCCTGTGCTGTTTCTGTAGTCGCTGGTTGTTCTCCCTCGGTTGTTGCTGCAGGCTCTGTCGTCGGTAGCTGTTCACTAACATCTTCTCTTCTTTGCGCATATTCTTCGTTTGCTGTCGTTATTATTACTTCTTCGACAACATTAGAAATATCAGTGTGTGTCACGCCTGATGCTTGCATTTGCTGCAAATCATCAGTATTTAATATTATATCACAGCTTCCGCCGCATTTAACGTCGGTGTCAACACCTGTTTCTTCTTCAATTTTATCATCAATGGTTTTGGCTAATTTATCAGCAGGGATAGGATGGTCTTCTTGAGCAAACTCTGCATGGATGTTTGTTTCAGTTGAAGTTATTCTTAATTCTAATCCCTCGTCAGCAACAATTGATGAAGTTGCAATAATTTCTACTAATTTACCAAGGTTTGATGAAAACAATGCTATCTTTTTCCTTGCAAGTTTCTTTTCAAGCTCTTGTTTTATAACTGCTTTATTCTTGCCTTGTAATTTATGCAGTCTCATCACTGTTGCTTGTTTATGTGTTATAATGCCAGATTGTTCTATTGCTTGATATAATGATGTTTGCTGCTCTCTGTGCAAAATATCAACAAAAGCATCTCTTATTTTTTGGTAAACCTTGTCAGTTATTTCAACACCATAAAGGCCAAGCTTAAAGTTAATCTCTTGTATGTGATGGGTGTCATCAAAATAAGCAGATTGATGCGGCTTGTTATTGCCTAATTGTTTTATCTTTTCTGGCAAAGAAACATCATTGTAGCCGTCGTTAAACACAGAATTAATGATAATCATTACTGGCCATTGAATGTTTTCTGCTTCTGTGACCTTAACCTTATCAGCAACTACTCTCCCTTCATGCCAACCTTGTGATAAGGCTAATGCAGTTCCAGCAGGATTCCAATAATGAACTGTGTATGGCGTTGCTTTAGTTGTTGTTTTAGTTGATGCATACTTTTCTAATCTTGCCTTTTGTTTTGCATATTCTTCTGTTCCTCTTAATCCTGCAATATGCTCATCTGTTCTTTTCATATTTTCAGGTTTATACTTAACACCTAATGCATCATTAACTGCAATTGCAATATTGACAAAACCTTTTTGTGCGTCTGGATAACGTGCATCTCTGCTGCTTCTTCCAAAAGAATTACTGCCGTCTAGCATTACTATAATTGGTTCTTCTTCCATTATCATTCTTTCAGTTTCATCAGAGAATAATCTTTCAGTATTATCTGCATGGAGCACATATTCATTTCCATGTGATTCTGTTGAGCCAATCCTTGCTGGCTGTATAATTACATTACCCAATTTTCTCAACTCTTTTTCAATTGGCTCAATTACAAATCTGCCATAACTGTAATTTGGTACTACTAACACTTTTCTGCCTGATTGTTTTGCTTTCTTGCTTAACCTTACAAGGTAATCATAAACTTTATATGCTTCATAGCCTGCATAGACTAACTCAGCTTCTTGCTCTCCAGCTAATTCAACTGGCCCAAGGACATCTTTCTGAACAAAAAGTTGTAAATATGCCTCATAAGTAAACCCTTTTACTTTTGTTGACGAGAAACAGCAGTCAATGTCTGCCCTGTAATTTGTATAGCCTAATTCACGATGGAGTTTATTTTCACGATTTAATTTTAATGTTTTTGCTTTAAATTGTGACAGTGTAGATTTCCACTCATCTATTGTTGCTTTTTTGTTTTCAGAGGTTCTATATTCAGCAATAAGATAAGGTGTAGGGAAAATATTATTATCATATAATTCACTAGTAGCTTGAATTTCTTCTTTTATTGTTAATGATACTAATGATTCAAAATAAAAAAATTCTTTTGGCGAGAGTAAATTAGAGATTGCATTTAAAATATAACGCCTTGTTTCAATATCTGTTATTTGTGTTTTACTTGTTAGTTTTAGAATATTTTTTAATTCTTCTAACACTAATTTATTCCCGCTAGCAATCTGACTTAAAGAATTAATAATTGCTTTTCTTACTTCCTCGCTGTTATTCTTGTCCTTCAATTGCTTAATTAATGGATCAACTGCTTTCTCGCTTCCTATTTTAGCAAACGCACTGATTATTATTATCTTCATATCCTTGTCAGTCTCTTTTTCGAGATAAGCAAGCAACAGTTCAACTGCTTTTTCTTTTTCAATTTTTTCTGTTAATATTTGATAAAAGTGTGTAGTAATCATCTTTTTAATGCGAACAACTGTTTCCTCATGATATCTTTCTATAATTAATCTTACAGCCTCTTCAGCTTCTGTAAATTCAAATAATTTATACATGAAATCTATGTCAGGGACTTTTTGTTTATCAGAAATCATTTCTATTAATAATTGCTTTGTTTCTTTGTATATTTCTGGTGTGGTTGATAATTTTATTAATGTTATCAGTGCATTTCGTTTTGCTACTTTATTTTGACTTTGTCTCGCAATTGATATTAATCTGTTTACAATTTCCTGTTTTCTTTCTGTTTGTCCTGAAATTATATCCTTTACTCCTGTATCATGTCTCCTTAGATTTGAACCAAAATTGACAATTTCAAGATAGTTTTCCAGTAAATCAAGTTCACCATAACTCTGCATTAAAGTGAGCATGATTTCCCATGTTATGTAAAACTTATCTTGATTAGCTGCCAAAAGCGCGTATAATTCATCTCTTATTTCTGGTGCAGTAATTCCTTGTGCTCTAATCCTTCCAGCAATTTCACCAATATCATCTGGATGCTTCTTGAGCAGCTTAATAATTGTAGCTGTATCTAGTTTTGTAAGGTCAATATACCCCATATAATAGCTTAATAATGCTTCTCTCCTGCTTTTGAGTGTCTCCTCATCTTCATAATATTTCAGGACATAATCATATGTTATTTGTGGGTTACTTGCAAGAATTCTTGAAACAATAGCCGATGTGCTGTCTATACTACGAGATGGTACAATTGATTCATGTTTATCATGTGCTTCTATCAATCTTTCAATCACTTCTGGATAAGGCATGTTTGTTGTTACAGATTCTACGTCAATATATTCATATTTTCTGCGGTCATTAATTACATCAATCACAAAAGGAATAGCAGATTTATCTCCATAATAAGCAAGAGCTGCCATTATCTTTCTTTTATCATAATCACTTTTTGCCTTTTTGTATTCTTTCTTTAATCTTTCTACTTCTTTTTGCACATCTTTTTTTGGCTCTTTTTTCATCAATTCTTTAATAGAAAATTTTTCAGCATATCTTTGCCCTTTATACTTTTTACTAGGAATAATGCTTAGTGTCATTTCTCTTATTCTGTTTAGTATAATCCTCTTCTCATCTTCAGTGAAATAAGGAGAGTTTTCTAAGCTATAACCTTTGTTATAATACATTAAGATGTCCAATGACTTAACTGCAACTTCATAATCACCATTTTCAACAATCTTTACTAACAATTCTTTTACAAAAATTTGTCTTGCCTTGACAGGCATATCTTGCATTACAATATGATAAGAAGTGTCACTTAATCTGTTGTTTAGGATATCAAATAATGCTTCTCTCTCTGTTTTGCCACCTTTATTAAACAATGCAACAAATTCGTCTAAACTAGCACTTCTCTCAACTAATTCATTAAATTTAGAAGTGGCAGATTGTTTTTTCTTTGTTTCTCGCGAATATTGAATTTTATTCCACCATTCTGTTTCTGATATTTTTATAGAAACAACCACCCCTGATACCAACACAACAATAGGTACACTAGCAACTAAGATGGGTATAGCAAACGCTTGTATTAGTGACCATATATAAGAGGGTGTTTCAGAAGCCTTCTGCGCAACTTGTGCAGCTGCATCTGGAGAAACACCTATTAATGACAATCCTGCACTTAAAGTGCCAACAATTGCTTTTGTCGTCGTGCTTCTTATGGTTGATAGAAGTGTAGACGGTTGGGTTGGCTGTTCTGGTAGTGCTTCTGCTGCAGGCTCTGCTTCGGTTGTCGTCGGAGCTTGTGGTTCTGCAGATACTTTTTCTTCCACTTTCTCTGCGCTGCTTTCAGCAACAATCCTAAAAAACGGGGTTTCTTTAAAATTTCGCAAATATAATTTTTCTCCTTGATAATGGATTTCTACATCACCTACCTTCCTTAATTCGCCTATTGTACTTTCAATGAGAACATAATCAGGATTATCAGCTAAAAAGTTTTCAGAATATGCTCTATTTGCAGTACCGATAGACCAATAATTTACACCTTGCTTGTCAGGTAAACCTGCATATTTTCTCTCGACAGCTCTGTAAACAGGCACTCTATTCTGTAATATTTTAGGCAATCTATTGACATTCAGCACTTTGTTGGCAAAATCTGCTAATTTTATTAGATAAGAATCAAGATTAACAGGAGTTTTTGCTTCCTCTGCTTCAGGCATCTCAGCAGGTATCATCCCACCAATTAACATCACGCTTTTAACAGCATTGTAAGCATCAGAAACAGGTTTCTCGACGTTATTTTGTTCAAGAAGATTAGCAATAGAATTCATTGCAGCAAATACTTGAGCCGCATCTGGACGGCCTTCTATTATTTTCCATATCTCTTCTCCTTTTTCTTCTCCTGTTATTTCAATCAATTTTTGTTTGAGTGATGTTTTCTGCTCTTCATTTAGTTCTGGAAGTTCGCCTTTTAATGCTGACTGTAAAATAACTGCAGATTGCTCTCTTAAAGTAGATTGTGTACCGTCTTGTAATGTTATTGCTGTTTCAGGTATATGCTTGATGTTTGCGGCGATGGTTTCTGTGGAGATGGTTGGTGCTTCTGCTGCAGGCTCTACTTCGGTTGTCGTCGGAGCTGGTTGTTCTGCTTCTGCTTTTTTCTTTTCTCTCTCTTTTTTGATTTCATTTGCCTTGTCAAATTTCTGTTTAATATCTTCAAGATGGCGCTCCCATGATACTGGACCTGCTGTTCCTTTAGGTATATCAGATGTTTTTACCCATGCGCCAAAATCAAAGAAGATAACATCGCCTTTCTTATACTGCACACCATTTAATACTTGGTCGCTTGTTAATATTGCAAAGTTAAGGTCATGGCTCATCCATCCTGCTTCTTTTGCTTTTCTCACTCCTTCCTCAAGCTGCTTATATGCGCTTTCTGTGAAATATTCTGCAAGCTCATCCTCTGTATAGCTGATTAACCAATTAGATATAATTCCTTCAAATATTTCCATTGCAATCGCAGGATTTCTTCCAGCGTCGACAATACCATAATGATGAGGTGCAGGGAGTATCTTTTGCAATTCATCTGCTTTTTGCGCTTCATTTCTTGCTGATTGTATTATAACTTCAAATTCATCAGGATATGTTCTAGCATCTTTTGTGGTTTTAATAATCTTTACAGCAACCTCTTTTTCAACACCATCAATGGTTCCTTTGAATACACCTGCGGTTGTGCCTGCGCCTTCCTCTGGTTTGCCGATAGAAATTACACCTGTTATTTTTGCCTTTGGAACTTTTCCTTTAATTGATTCTCGATAACTTAATGGGAAAGAGTTGTATTCTTCGAACCATGTTGTTTCCATCCCACTTTCAAATAATTCAAATACTTCCCGCAGTTTTTCAACGTTGACACCTGCGCCGATTAAAATAACCCCTCTTTTCTCAGCAGGCGTATTAACTAATGCGAACATAACTGCTTCTGGGAGCACAGGCGATAATTTTTCAAGCAGTTCTCGTCGAGAGAGCCCTTCAATTAATTTATTCATCTCTTCTGTTTTTGACGTTGCAGATGCAATTAATATTCTGTAAGCCCCTATACCTAATTTAATTAGAGTTACGCTGCTATAAACTCCTGCGAAAACACCAACCCCAATAGCAGCAGGCGCAAGCACAGGATGCCTTTCAAGAGTTAACAGTGCATTTCTCCAGTTGACTAAAGACATTCCAGTGCCAATCCCTAACAAAATAGCAGGATATACAACTGTATATTTAATAAGGCGGGGTATTTTATTGTAAACCCTATATGTTTTTCTCGCCGTGTCCCACACTGTTCTCAGAACACTCTTATCTTCTGCAAGTTTCTCAGGATTGGCTTCTGCCTCAGCTTTTCTTGCCTTTTCATTCTCTCTTTGAATTTTAGTTATTGCAGATTCAATTGTTTTCTTTTCATCTTTAGATATTTTTCCTTCAATTAATGCTAATTTTAGTTTCGTTGCTTCAGACGAGGATACAAACATTCTGATTATTGGTATACGTCCAAAAACAGAATACTGTCTGGCAAATCCGCTGTAATAATCAACTTCATTGTATATCTCCAATAAATCATCGTCAGAAAGCTCGCCTTTGTTTCCCAATAAGTCTTCAATTGATTTATCATTTATTATCGACAATGCTTTGTCAGCAACACTCCTTGACGCAAATAAGCTCCATTTATCTTCGCCATGATCAAACAATGCCTCTGTTAAGATTGTCTTTTTAAGTCCTTTTGCATCTTCTGGCGAGAGTCCATCTGCAAGAGCATCAATATTATCTAACACACTCATTCTGACATCTACTGAAGGATGCTGCTGTACAATTGTTATCTGCGTGATTCTTTCTTCAATGGTTAGGCTGCTTACTTTGGATAATAGATTGGTTATTGGGTTTCTTATTATCTCTTCTTTCGGCAATAATTTTGCTTTCTCCTCTTCAATTTGTTGTTTAATTTCAGCTTTTCTTTCTTCAGTTATAGCTGAATATTCAAGCTCCTGCGCAAGTTTTTGCAATGTTTCAATGACTGCAAGATTTGCATTTATGTCCAAATGACTGTTAAACCTATCCTTATCGAGTTCTGAATCTTCCTTTAAAACCACAGAATCCATATCCAATTCTATTTGTTTGTAGGCATCAACAAAATCAATAAATTCATCTAACGTCGCTGCTTTCTTTAATTGTTTATTAGTCTCATCAAAACTAGCGCGGTGCATAGAATACAAATATTCATTTACCTGAGCTCTTAGCTCATCTGCACCAGAAACAGTATCGTCAATTTCTCCCAATGCTTGTGTTAACGTCTCAATCGCAGAGTCTAACATTTCTATTCTGTTGATTTCATCATTAACATATTGCTCGCCAAACCAAGACGCTAATAATATGTCTTGTGTTTCTTTATTCTTCATTCTTGTTTGTGGGTGCAGAACTTTTAACGCCCCGTTATATTTCTTTTCTGATATTAATTTTAAAACTTCATTTAAAACTTTAGAACATGCTGAGCAGCCATCTGATTTTCTCGAATCTCTATTATATTTATTCAACGCATTTGCTGCATCTGCAGCTTCTCTTCTCACCAAGTCACTTACAGAATCTGTAGAACCTCTAATTGATGGCGTTTCAGTTGTTTCAGTTATCTGCGCGACAGTTGCCTGCGTAAATTTTCTAATATCATTAATTGTTCGAGAAAGAGATGATTTCATCGCTGGATAATTTGCCAATGAACGCTCTATCTCATCTAATCTTTGGGTAATGTCTCTTCTTGTTAATACTTTCCTGCCATTCTCATATAATTTACCAATGAATCCTGCTTTTCTTATGTTCTCATTAATAGTTCTTAAATCATTCACTTTCTGCCATACTGCTTTCATTTCATTTTCTATCTTAGCCATTTCAGAATGTTGAGAATTTAGAGAATCAATAACTTGTGATGGAACTTTGCCATTAAGAGAATTAATAATTTTTAACAAATCAGTACTAGATTTAACCCTGTCGACAACACTTGATTTAAGCCTTGACCTCACAACGTCTAATTTCGCCTGTGTTTGTTCTTTATTATAATCGTCAACTGCCTTGTTTAAGCTGTCTAATCCAGCAGCAATTGGCATTTCTGCTGCCTTGTATTTTGCATCTGACAATGCCTGCTGTATTAATTGTCCAATGGTTGGCTTTGCCAATTCATTTATGTTTATTCCGCCATCTGTTAATATTTTCATCAGCTCAGGCCTGTTGCCAGCAATGACACCAGCCATGCTTGGTTCAAGCATTAATATTTCTTTCAATAATTCTTCAACTTTTTGCGTTTGCTGCACAAGCTGTTTCTTTGATATGTCCAGCTGATTTTTCATTGCCTGATATTGTGAATAATCAACAAACTTTTCCACGCCAAATGTAGTGGTTGCTGCTGTTGCATCTGCATCAACAAACGCATTAAACACAGCATCTCCTTCGCTGCCTTCTGCATTATCTAAAATCAAAACACCGCCTCTGCCGCCGTAACGTTCAGTCATTCCTAAATCAATACCTAAAACATTTCCATTAAAATAATTATAAGGTGCATTTCCTTCTCCAAGTTTAATGGATGTATGACCATGGATAATCTTCTTTACGCCTAATTGAGTCAGAATTGTATCAATTGTTCCATATTGCTGCACTTTATTAAACCATTCTCCTGCTTTGCGTTTAGGATCGCCGGCAAAAACAGGGCTGTGCCAACCGCCAGCATACTGACCATAATTAAAAGCATCTCTCTTAATGTCGTCTTCCATTGCCTGCATTGCAGCTAAGCCATCATAAGTGTTGCCGTCAGAATGTCTATAACTCAAAGACATCTGTCCGTTTGATGGCTCTATTGGTACACCGCCATGTACATACAATACTTCATTTTCAACATGATGCAATTTGCCATTGGTTTTGAGTAAATTATAAGCCCTAAGAAGTTTTTGATTTTGCTGTATTACTTTTATAAAATTATTCAAGTTTGTTCTTTCCTCTTGAGTTAATCCACCCAATATTTTATTTTGAATTAGTTGCCTAAAATAATTTATCCAATTTAAATCAACATTAGCTTCTTCTAATACTAAATCACCGCCATTATATAACCAATTCCATAATAATGATATATCTCCCTGCATTGCACCCATAAACATAAACTCGTGGTTTCCTAATAACATAACTGCTTTTCCTTGTGCTGTAAGACCAGCAACATAATCAATAGTTGCAAGAGACTGCTGACCCCTGTCAATATAATCACCTAGAAAAATAATTTTATCAACATTTGGCTCGCCAGTATCTGTTATTACATTTGTCGACGTTAATAATTGCTTTAGTCTGCCATAAGCGCCGTGTATGTCGCTGACAACTGCGACTTTTTTAGGCGAGGTTTGTTCTACAACAGGAGCTAATCTACTGACTTCTTGCTGCAGATCTCCAAGCAATCTTACTTCTTCTGCAAATTGAGGCAGCATTGCCTGCGCTTTATCTGTTTTTTCTTTGGCAGCTTTTGCTGCTTCTAATCTTGCTGCTTCTAATCTTGCTGCTTCTTCAGGTGTTATCACTTGTTCAGGTGCTGGTGTTACAAGTGTAGGTTGAGTAGGTATTACAACAGGCGATACTATCGGTGTTTCTGGGGTAGGTACTTCTGCAGGTTGTGGTATTTCTGGTATCGCTTCTGCTGCCTTAACTTCTAATGCTTTTGGTTTTCCTAAAACTTTTTCTCTGAAATCTTTTAGAGGAGGTAGTCTCTCGACGTAATCAGAGGCATCCATATATTCATTTAATAATGGATCTTCAGGCGCAACAAGCTCTCCGTAGAATCTAAATGGTATTCTCTCCCAATATTCTTTTGCTGGAAGGGTTAGCTCATTTAATGGTTTATGTTTTTCTGTTTTTTGTTGTAATGATTTACTGCTTATTCTTCTGCTGTTCAAACCATATTTATTAAATACTCTTTCAGTCAGCTGTATTGAACCTATCCAAACTACATCATCAACTTCATCATAATTAAACAGATAACTCACTTTTCCATTTTTGGATTTAACAATATATGTTTTAACATTTCTCTTAACTATTTCATTATAAGTATCGTATGGCTTTGGAGCTGAGAGAATTGAGGCAGTTGAGAAATCTGGTTCAAATCCTTCCTTAAATGTATAAGAGGATGGTTCTTCCGTCTTAAACTCACCAATCTCTATTGCTGTCTTTGGCACTGCTTCACCAATAAAAGTTGTACCAACTTTATAATCCCATGTTGCCAAACCTAAGAATAATTGCCTTCCCTCTTCTTTTTCTAATTTAATTTCCTCTTCTGCAGACAATTTCTCAAATACTCTTTGTAATTCATGGGGATAAGTTACAGACTCTTCTGTTTCTAAACCTTTGCCGAATACAAGCCCTTTTTTATAATGAGAAATTGCTCTCCACACACCATTGGAATTGCTTTTATAAACAGTTCTAGCATAATAATTGTTATCATCTGGCAATTTAACAAAAACTACAAATGCCTTTCTTCCGAAAGAAGTGTATGAACTAGAGATATAATATTCGGCACCGTCTAATGTAATTTTATATTGTGGTGTAACTTTCCTACTAATGATGGTATTAATATCAATCTTATATTGTTCTGGTGTATCTCGACCCGGCTCTTCATGTGCAAATCTAACCTGTCCAGAAATTCCTTGCAAGAATCCAGCTCCGTCAGAAATTTCTTCTATTTCAACAGGCAATCCTTTAAATGCTTCTCTGAGTTCATCTATTCTCGCCTTTGGAACAGCTGCGGCTACAGCAGGTTCTTCTGCTTTTGGAGCAGCAACTGGTGTAACTTCAGGAGCAATAGGTGTTGGAGCAGCAACTGGTTCTGATAGCACAACAGCTTCTCCAACTCCTGCTTCCTCGCCAATTTTTTGAGCAAGAGGTGATGCAGCTAATACTTCTGGTGTAAGTGCAGGCGGCGTTGTAACACCTTCAACTCCTCCACCTTGCACTCTTTCTTCCACTCCTTGCGCACCACCTTCTTCAGCAACCTCTTCAACTTCTTCTGAACTTAATTCACCCACAAATTCTGCATTGAAATCATCAATCGCACCCATCATATCATCAATCAATGAGTCTTCTACAAATGTTCCGAGCGCTTCAAGTTCTTTCTCATAATCTGCTTTTCCATATTCTGCGCTGAACTCATCAATACTTGACGTCGTCAAAAATACAGAAGTATCTGGGATTATTGGCGCAGTCAATAAACTAACTTTGCCTTCTGCTTTTTTCTCTGCAAGTTTTTGATCATTATATTTGTTCAGGGAAAAGAATACCTTTTTGCCATTCTTCGCTGCCTCAACAATCTTATCATCTGTCGTCATTATTGCTGCTGTAAGGCTTGGATAAGTGGTTACAGTCTGACCTTCTTCTATTTCGGGATTAATAATGAATTTATTAGCAGGTTCAGTGACATATTGGTTATAATCGTTCATTATACTCTGAGTGATTGCTTTTACTTCCACCTCTGAAACGTCCTCATTAAATATTATCCTTAACTCATCTCCTCCGACTTCAAACAATGTGCCTTTACCAGCAATGCGCGCTTGTATCATCGCAATAAGTTTCGCTTTCAATTCATCTCCTTTTTCAATGCCATAATCCCTGTTAAACAATCCAAAGAAATTTAGGTCAATATCAACTTGTGTTACTTTCTCACCATTTTGTAATTTCTTCATCACAAACTGCTGCGCATATCTTAATCCGCTTAGATAAGTTACACCATCTAATGTTTTTGTCATTGCTGTCATCATTGCTTCTTTTCTAACAGCAGCTTCTGTTTCAATCTCTCCGTTCTTTGCTGCCTCTTCTAAGTCGCTTATTCTTTCTGCCAAACCAAGACTAACAACATCTTGACCAAAGAATTCGTATTCTGGCTTGAATTTAACAGAAAACTTTGCCATATAACTCCCGCTGTTCGTGTCAAATTTAACATAAGAACTGCCTGTCTTCTTTTTTGCTTCAACAATATTCTTGTCTGATTGCTGCGATATTTTTTCCAGAGTAATACCTCCAATCTCCCTTAACTGCGCTGTTTTTCCCGCAGACAAAGAATTATGATTTAATCTTGTCGCCATACCTTGGATAGGCTCGACGCCGTTGTAAGTTTCAGAAGCTAAACCAACATATGCATCTATGCCTATCCCAATTAGTTTGGCAGCTTTCTCTTTTCTTTCATCATCAGAGCCTTGCAGTTGAGATATTGCTTTTTCAAGAACACCTTCCCTGAAATCTGTATCTGCATTATCACCAATTCTTCTGGCAATCTCTTCTATTATCTCGTCGTCTATGTTTCTGCCTGTGATTGAGAAAGATTTGCCGCTGTCGTGCGCAACAACAATCTGCCTTTGTTTCCCTTCATCATTTAATCCAAGATTATATACGAGAATACCATCTTCTTCTGCAGGGGTTACACCAATAAATTCCTCACCAAAATAATCAGGAGATGCATCAATAACCATACCAACAAGCTCATCTAAACTTTGCGCAAATGCATTTATAACAACATTGCCAACACCATGGCCAAGCTCGTCGTTAATTGCCTTAAATCTGCTGATATCAGCGTGCAGTATGGACAATGTGTCATCTTGCTGGATATTTGCAATAATGTATTCGTTCCTTGCACGGACATTATTTGTATTCTGAGCAATTTGTGAGCGATAAACCTCGTCGACAAGATATGCTCGCTGTTCTGTTGCTTTTTCAGCTGCTCTTTGCGCTGCTTCTGCTTTTTGTTTTGCAATTTCAGCTATAGCCTCTGGCGGCAATGGTGGTGGGATTGCTTCTTCTGCTGAAACAGTTGCTTCTACATCTTTTGGTAATGGAGGAGGAATTGCTTCTTCTGAAACTGTTTTTTCCATTTCAATTTCTTCTTTTAACTTATCTTCACTTACGCCAGAAGCTTTTATTTTCTTTTCTGCTTCTTTGATTGAAATTTCAAATGCCTCTTTCATTGTGTCTAAAGCTCTATGCAAAGATTCAGGAGAACTTTTAACTTCATTTGCAATTGGAGCCAGCAATGGCTCTGCGTTGAGCACGGCAATAATATCTGCTTTGATATCTTCCTTTACTTTTTTCAATGCTGCTTTTTTATATTCATCAATATTATCTTCATTTCCTTCCTTGTCTTCAGTTAAATAAGCAAAATATTTTGCCTGAGACTCTGGAGACAATTCATCTATTTGTGCGTCAGTTACTGTCTCACCAGACAATATCTCATCAATCTTTTTGTTGTCTTCAATTTTTGACTTTGTTTTTGATGTTTCCATAAACAAATTAAAAGCTGCTTGACTCTCTTCTACCTTTGATTTTGCTCCTGCTGCTTCCAAACCTTGAAGTTTTTTTATAGATGCAACATAATTAATAATTGCAGGATGCTCTACAATAGGTGTTAGCTCAGAATCAATAATCCCATTTTGTGTTAAAAATGCCAATGCTTCTTCAGGAGAGCCATCTCTCATCATTAATAATGCCTCGTTAGCAAGACTTGCGCTTGGCTGGGACCCAGTAATTGAGCCAACCATCTTTTTTACTACACCTTGGCCAACCTCCGTGTTAAACGCAGATTTAAATGTCTTTATTCTGGACGCAGATGTTTTTAATTTTACAGGTGTGTCTGACAATTTTGCCTTCTCTTTAATTGCGTCTCCAAGTTGCGCTACTTGTTCTCCGACAACAGCTTTAACAATCTTCGTCTCTCTCGGTGTTTCTGTTAAATCTGCTGATACTGACGTAGGCAATTGTGTTTCAACCCCTATTATTTGTGTGATTGGATTGCTGAGAGTGACGCCAAATGCATCTACTGCAGGTGGTGTATCAATAACAATGCCTTTTGATGGATCATTGTCAATCAATATCCCTTTTACTTTTTTGCCGTCAGCAGAAACAAAGGTAATCCTGCCGGATGCTGGCCCTTGTGAGGCCTCAAATTCTTCAAAATTATCTGTAGTAGATATCTTTAAGATTTGCGTTGGATCTATGCTCACAGAATCTCCATTTGGATTTGTGACAATAATTGGCTCACTATCAAAATATAATGTTTCTGCATGAGAAGTGTAAATATCTTTTTTCATGCCTTTATCAAAACCAGAACCTTTTGATGCGATAATATGTGTTACTTGTATTTTGCCTTTTGGCGTCATCTCTTCACTGACAACCTTTATTGCAATTGGCCTGTTATTTTGTTTATTCTTCTCTAAAATTTCAATTTGTTTAATATCTGCATTTGTTTTTAAGCCATCATATACTGTTTGCATGTTTGGAACAGCAGAATAACTTGCTCCTTGATGTTGGCCTTGGAATACAGATGATTTACCTTTTGTTGTAAATACTCCTTTTCTTGCGCCGGTGAGGGATTCAAGTGTATCGAGAAAATCATCGCCGTGGCCTTTTAATCCTGTATAATCTTTGATGCCATACATCTTTGGCAGAATATATTCTTCACCAAATATTTCAAAGGTGTAGTGCTTTGCTATATTTGTTGCTGTTTTTGAAGCGAAACTTTTTTGCGCAAATTCTTGCACTGCTTTTTTTCCAAATGTTACACCTTCTAATTTGTTCATAACATTAAAAGGATTATATTTTGAAGCAGCGACTGCATCTACTGCTTTCCCCCCATATTTGCCAGCACCACCCATCACATTTCCTAATACTCTTGCTCCAATATATTGGCTATTTGTTGCTATGTTCGAGCCAGAATTTTCAAGCGCTGCTAACCCTGTACGGCCAGCTTTTGTTATAGTGCCTAAAGCAGCAGAAAATGCAGCCATCTCAGCAGTTGTGACTGGATTAACAAGATAATCAGCTATGCCATAATCCATTTGCCCTTTAAGGCCTTCATTAAGTTGCTCTGGAGTATATTCTTTTGTATTAACTTGGGTTGTATCCAGCCAATTGCTTCTTTCATTTGTTATTCTGTTATCGCTGCCATAAAATAGTTCATCAACACCAACACCCAACCCGACAACAGGTGTGATTAAGGCACTACTGCCTGCTCCAACTTTCATATACCATTCATCATATTGCACGTCCATCTGCGCTTTTTTCACAGCGCCCAACTCAGCTTCAGACGGGCCTTTGTAATTTGTAGCTTGCTGTAATGTTTTAAACGCTTGCGACCCTATGCCTACTACTACAACATCATATTCTTTGTCTCCTTTAACTCCTTTAATTTCTTTGACATACGCTGTACCTTGCTTATTCAATTTGTATCCTTGCTTTTTGAGAGAATCAGTTAATAGGTTTTCTGCATCCTGTTTTGAACCAATTTTCTGAGTTAATTCACTTAGGGGAATTCCTGTTTTTCTTGAATAATCTGAAAGTATTGTCAAGAATTGCTCTCTATCATTAAGTGTGTAACCCTCACGAACATCACTGTCAATTGCATTTTGCAGAGAACAATCAGAATTAACATAACATGACATTCCTCGTAATGATTTTGAAATACCTGCTTTAACTCCTGCGGTTTCCATCCAAGTATTGCCTATAGGATTAGTAAACTCAATTTCATAATCTTTTTTCCATTGATGAATTTTTTTATCGCGTTCAAGCTCTGCTTTTAGCATATCTATTTCCGCCTCTACTCTTAAATCATTAGTTGCTGGAGAAGGATTGGATTTAAGATTACTCAAATATTGTTCTCTGAACCCAATCTCCTGCTGTCTCATATTTATGTCAATAACTGGCGCAGATTGTGTAAACGTCATCTTCATATTATCTCTGCCTAAAAATGTTCCAATGAGGGGCACAGAAGATAAGAAGCCGCCACCTGGGGCAGACTTTTCAATGTCTTTGTTTAATTGTGATGCATATTCTCTCGCTTCTTTCTGCGCGTCTGCTGCTGCTTTTTGCTGCAATGCTTTTATTCTTATATCTCTTTCTGCTCCTTCTAATTTTCCTAAGATAGAATCTTCATTAATATATTTCTCCTGTAAAGTTAGAGTAGATTCTAATGCTTTTGCTCTTGTTGCTTCATTTTGCGAGGCTTGTATTTCTTCTATACGTGTATCAGTATCAAATTCATCTGGAGTAAACCAGTCGCCAAAAAGAGTACCACTAAGAAAGTTCTCTCCCTGAATAGCCTTTAAGCCATTTGCACTATCTTGAACCTTCATCTCATTGTAAGCAATAGCTCCTTTTAATGAAGCAGTGTCATGGAATGATGAATCACTTTGCCCTAATTCAAGGTTTGCAATTATCTGCTCTGTTTCAGCAATAGAAGTTTCTGTTTTCTGCACTTTCTCAAGGCTTGTATCATCGTCATAATCATCTAATGCTTCTTTTAGTTTAGCAAGTTTTTCTTTTTCACCTGCAAGATCCAATTGCACCTTCTGTTTATTAGAATCATATCCTGTTTGCATACTGACAAGTAACTCTCCAAGAGCTTCCATTGTAGGTTTATCGCCTGATGCTAATCCCCCTTGTTGATTTAGATTATTTAATTCTTTTACAATGCCGCCAAAGCCAAGAACAATTTCTGGGCTGTTCATATTTGCTTTGTAAACATTTTTATAAGCTGCACTGCCTTCTTGTGGCGTGTAGCCTTTAGCAGCTTTAGCTACTTCTAAGATATCATCAGCAATTACAAGCGGATCAAGTAACCATTTTTTCCCCCCTTTTAATCCCTTTTCATCTTTTTTAACACCAAACGTATCCAAAAAATTCTTTAAAAGAGCAGGAGCATCTGCACTGCCTTTGTTAATGGCATCAATAACTTTTTGTTTTTCTGTTAAAAACGCATTATAAGTTTGCGGCTGTTTACTTTCTTTAATTTCTTCTGCTTTTTTAGACAAACCTAAGATACTTAATGCACCTTCTGGCAGAATTTGTGTTGCTAACTCTTTTACTTGCTCTGCTTCTTTCTTTTTCTGCTCTTCTATTTTCTTTTTTCTTTCAATTTCAGCGCTAACCTTCTTTTGTATTGATTGTGTGCTTGTTTTCTCTTCTTCTAATTTCTTCTTTTTTTCAGCATGAGTCTTTCTTTGCTCTTCTGTAAGTGTTGTATCATGGCTCTTTTTCTCTTCTTCATCTATTTGCTTCTCAAGTTTTTGGGTTTTTTTAGTTAATTGTTTGCTTACCCCTGCCAATTTTCCTTTTTTGAGATAAAGATTAGTTAAACCATCATTCGCTAACTCATTTTCAGTATCATGCTTTAATGTAGTTTCCCATTCTTTTATTGCCTCATCATCTTTGCCAGTATTTGCATAAGCCAATCCAAGCAGGCTTCTTGCTTCAGTGTCTTTCTCGTCGAGAGCTAACAGGAATTTGGCAGAATCAATAGCGTCATTGTATATATCATTAGAAGTTGCCTTGTCTGTTTCAGCTTGCCCAAGATTAACATGCAGGTATAATTTCTGCTTAGCCAATCCTTTCAGCGCAGCGTTATATGCTTCATCGCTTAAACCAGCTTTTTCGTTATCCCATCCTGCCTGCTCAATTTGAGAAACAAACAGTGCAGATGCTTTCTCATTTGCTTCCAATGCCTCTGTGGTCTTGCCCTGCGCAGAATAAATTTGGGAAATGCCTTGATAAGCATTATAATTAGTGTTATCAACTTCTAACAGTTCATTATACTTTTTCAGTTTTTCGTTGAGAGCTGTTGGCTCATCAGAAGTTATCTTCTCAATATCATCATTTATCTTATTTATCTTCAGCTTTTTAATAACCTCATTTTTCTGCTTCTCATCTTTGATATACCCAGAAACACAGCCTTCTATTCCTCCACTGCCACCACCAGTTCCTCCACCATTTCCAACACCACCACTGCTTCCACAAACAAGCGAAGCATATTTCGCTCCAATTGACGCATCTTTTGTAGATTCATAGGCATCTTTGTAAGTCTCAACAGCCTCGTCTTTTTTGCCTTGTTTCTCGAGAGCAGATGCTTTCGCAGCAAGTATCTTGCCTTTATATAATTTTTTCATTTCCTCGTCGGTAATTGTATCTGCAGCAGCTAATGCTTCCTGAACATATTTATCAGCATCTTCATACTTACCCTCGTCAATATATAATTCACTCATTCCTGTCAATGCTTCTATCTTCTGACTAGCTGTTCCTTTTTCAATCACAGTCTGGTAATATTGTTTCTCGTCTTGGGTTTTACCTAAAACATTCGCCTCTTTTGCATTGACTAACGCAGTAAATGCAGTTTTTTGGTCGCCAGTTAAAAGCTCTGCAGCAGACTGTGCAATTGCCTGTGCAGTATTTTCAGAAATTGCCTGATAAGTATCTTCAAGCGCCTTTTGGCTGTAAGATTCCTGTAACTTTTTGATGTTGGATTCTGCATAATTAATTAAAGAATCCATCTGCCCCTGAACTTTTGAAACACATTCTTGGGTGGTACATTCTAATTTTTGTATATGGAATATTGCAATCTGCTCCTGTACAGCGTCCTGCAATGTCTGCATTGTCAGCGCAGAAACCTCTCCAGCAAGAGTACGATATTGTTTGAATTTTTCAGCATGGCCTTTGACAAGCTCTCCTGTCCCAACACCAACTAACTGTTTTGTACCGCTGTTAGTCAATTCTTCGCCTGCAACAATTGTGTCTTTGTCAAAGTCTAAATAATTCAAAGCTGGCTTGTCGCTTGCAAATGCCAGTCTCACATTTGGGTTTAAGATTTTGCCCTCGACAGAAGTTTGTAAAATATTTGCAGTGGCAATGTTCAGATAGCTCTTGCCATTCTTCTTTTTAACAACACCTGACATCTCTGGCTGTCTTATATTTTCAGTTAATATTAAATTATTAAAGACTTCTTCAGTTATTTCATGGTTATCAAAATCAACATAACTAACTACGCCGTCTTTCACAATCTTCTTTAGTTTAACATCATTCCCATCCTTGTCAACAAAATGCAGATAGCCATCTTTATCCTCTTTAGTATATCTTATTGCAAACTCGCCCATATTTGCAGAGGATTTAGGATTTTCAAAATAGATGATTGTCTTTTCCTTGCTTTCCTTACTTTGTGTTTCAAGGAATTTTTTGATATCACTGCTGCTTTGGGCGGGAACAAAATACGCTGAATAAGTATCATCATCATTTCCTTTGATTTCAATAGGATCATTTCTCATTCCATATTGAACAAATCCTAAATTAACAATTTGCCCGCCAATAATACCCATGCCGTCGAATTCTGAGCTGTGCCTTTCTTTAAAGCCATCAATCTCTTTCAAAATCTTTTTACTTTGTTCCTCAAAGGTTTTTAGCTGCGCCAATGCATCTTTCGCATCTTTTTTGCTAAGTTTTCCCTGTTTTAATTTCTCATTAATATCATTCATCTCCTGCTGCGTCTTCATTCTCTGCATCAATAATGTCCTTAAATCTAAAACTGCGCCTTCATCTGTTTCAAAAATTTTGAATTGATAGCCGTCTTTTTTGTCTTTGGCGTCTTTAGTCAATGTATTTCTCAAGAAACCATATTCGCTAAGTTCAGCATAACTGCCTTTTTTATATAATGAATAGCCTGCAAGTTTATCATCTTCTACATTAACCTTAAACTGCCCTGAAAATTTGCTTTTTCCGTCTCTTGAAGGATCATCAAATGCTAACTCGCCCTGCTCAACATAAACACTTCTCAAAACAGCTGTTCCTTCTTTGAACTCAAACATTGATTTGCCTTTATTGTTATATCCGTCAACATACACACCATCGAATTTAACAGCGCCGTTAATCTCAACACTATCATCTGAAATAGTAATAACTGTTTTTTGTTTTATTTTGCCATCTGTTGTACCATGCGCTTCAAAGTTTATTCCTTTGACATTGATTATTGTTCTGTCTCTTAATTTAATGACGCTGTTTCCGTCTGCATCTACATAAACTTCAATATCTTTCTCTCCTGAAGTTTCACGAACAACAAAAGAGCCTTGACCAGCAGGTTTGATACTTACACTTCCGTCGGAGTTTAATACAATCTGTGATACCTGCCCGCCTATTCTTTTGCAGTCTCCGTCTTTTGTGCAGATAATAAAACCTGAGAAAGTTTGTGCACCAGCCTGTGTGCTTTCTGTATAAGTTATGCCTGTGATGATTGCATTGTCTAATGCTGCCTTGTTATCTCCAAGATTTAAGTTTATATCGCAGGGTATGCCTTGAGAAGTGCTTGCGCAATCTCCTGGGCCTTTAATGACGCCGTTAATTATGCCTGTGCCTTTAATAAATATATATTTAGCATCCTTTATGCCGTAATCTTTATTCAATGCATTGGCTATCTCGACTGGATTTAATGTTCCCAAATCTAATTTTTCGTAATTTTTACCATAGCCAAGCTGCTCGGCATTTAAATTAAATGGTTCTTTAATTTCAGTAACCTTAACATGCTCTGGCGGGATTTTGTTGATATATTCAGGCGGTATTTCAGTCTGTTTGACATACTTCTCCCATGCGTCGTCAGGAATCTTATTCCATTTGACCATCTTCCAGTCTATTTGCTCTGGCTTTTTCCAGAAGTCCGGCTGTTTATAAGTATCAGGATTATCATACATGCTTTCCTGTTCATCACCTGGCGCAAATACAGCAGCACTGAAAACCATGCCAACCATTAGATAGATAGAGATAAGTGCGAAAATCTTCTTTGCAGTATTTAATCTATCGGCAGTACTTAATTTACTTGAAAATAAGTTTTTACCTGCGCTTTTCACTATTTCTTCTATCCATTTAACTGATTTCATTTACTCTTTTGCCTCCTCAACAATAAACTTCACAATCTTCTTATCATAATCTCCATGCTTGTCTGTTGCAATTATCGCAACATCATAAGTGCCAGGTATTTCTGGAGTGAATTCAATCAAACCATATTCAGTAATATCAAACAAACCAGTCTCGTCACTAAACACAACATCAGGTTTGCCTTCTTCATCAACTTCGTCGTCTTCTGCTTTTATCTGATAGACAAATTCTTTTCCATCATTGAGGTATATTACACTGTCTGCAGCGCCGTCTGCATCATTACTAAACAATTTATCGTCAATAATTATCTTCGGCGCTTTATTCTCCTTAAATTTAAACGCAGACAAAAACACAAATCCAGAATCATTTATTGCAAGCAGGAAATTGTTCTTATCAACAGGAATAATATTTATCGCATCTTTCATCCCGCTGTTTAAAGAGTAGCCTAATAGGATGGATGTTCCTAATTCAGACGCATTAAACGTGCCGTCGCTTAATTCGCTCAAGAAGGTGAAGTCAACTAAATCCGGCTGTTTAATCTGCTCGACGACAACAAGCCTTGCAATCTCATGCACATAACCTAATCTTATAGGAACATCAACAACAAATTTGTCTAAGGTTTGAATATTATTAGTAGTATTAGAGCCGTATTTTAGCGGATAATTAACAGTAATTATTACCTTGTCGAGGGCAATCATTACATCTGCATTTATTGCTCCCTGTTCAACAACTTGCTGCGGGAAATTAGTAAAATTCTTTATGCAGAAAGGCAGCGCATTATTGACATATTTGTTTATCTCTGCTTCCATCTCCACAGACGACAAAAGCTTGTTTTTATTATTGAGCCTATTTTTATTTCCATCATCATAATATCCATAGGCAACAGAACCATCAATACCTATGTTTTTCACGTCGAGCATATATTTATCTATCTCTTCTACATTTTCTCCTGTAGTTTGTTCTGTATAAATTCTTCCGCCCTGTATACCAAGCAGCATTATTCCGTTAAACGCAGTATCATAAACACATCTTTCAACAAATTCTTTCAGGGTTGCAGGAGTTTCCTCGACAATAGACGCAGGTTTCTGGCTGATAAAATAAGCACCAAAGCCGATTATTATAACTGCGATTAGCCCAATGATTATGAATATTGATGCCTGCGCCTTAATACTTCCTTTGTTAGTTATATTTAGGTTATTATTGTTTGTGTTTACCTTATTTTTGTTCATTATTATCTCCTTCTTTTTTCAGTATTTTGATATTGGAAAATAATGCTTCTATCTCTTTTTTTATCCCTCTCTCTTTTGCATACCTCAGCAATGAAGTGATATTAAGCGAGTTATGCATCAGCAAATAATCGAGAATTTCTTCGGTTTTGTTTTCAACAGGCAATTTTTTTCTGGTAATCTCAAAATAATAATCCACAAAGGCATTTTCCAGAGAACATTCGCCTGTCTCAGACAGAGAATAATTATTTTCACGGAGAATTATGAAATTGTGCAGGTTAGCCTTGTCAATGAGAAGTGCTATATCTTCAATCTTTGGCTCAACCAAGACTACAAATTTGAGCGGAAGAGAGGAAAGATAAGAAGAAAATTGCTCAGATGCGCCTTTTTCAACGTAGATAATTATGTAGTTTGAGAGCGGATAACTCCTTTTGAAGAAACTGGCGCTGGTTATTCTAAACTTTTTATGAAGAAATAATAATGATGTTTGTATATATTTTATTAATGGCGCGTTGAGGTCTTTTTCATATACCCCTTTTTCATAAATTTCTTTATTTCTTTTTGTAATTTCGTCATGAAAAACATATCTGCCCTTGGCTATCCTTGCAATCTTTTTCTGAGTTAGAAGTTTATGAGTAGTATAATGGGCTGTGCTTTGTGAGAGATTAAGAACTCTACTTAAATCTAACTCTGTGAAGTGCTCACTCCCAAACACCTCTTTTAATTTACTCTCCCTTAATTGAGATTCTCTTTTTTCCCCACTCATTCAGTGCCACTCACAATAAAATGACACCCCCAATCCTGAGCAGACGGCTGTCTGCCCCGACTAAAAACAGTGATTATAAGTTGTATACTAAAAGTGCAAAATAATCGAGAACATTATTTTGCACTTTTGTATATACTAAACCATAATTAGTTTTTCTAACTAATTCTGGTTTGTATATACAAAACGGAAATGAAAGTTCGGAATTTCATTTCCGTTTTAGTATATACAAACGTGATTAATTTGTACGAAAATTAATCACGTTTAGTATATAATCTTGGTTAGTAATTATTCTTTGTTTATCCAACACGAAGCGGACAGCTGATCCGCCTCGCCTAAAGATATGATTTCTCTCGTTCACAACACGTTCTAGGGCACAGCCACTCGTCTCATAAAAAATTATTAGTTATTCGTTCTTCGCTATTCGTCATTCGTAACTAAAAACGAAAAACGAAGAACGAATAACCGTTTTATCATAGTGAACGAACAGCTTCGCTCTATAACAATAACTACTAAACCCACTCAAATTATTTCACTGAAAAAGGGAATATATAAATCTTTCTATAAAATGTTAAAAATTGACAAAAAGAGGAAGACATACTCATTTTCCCTAAACATATAGGAAAATATATAAAAGAAAATAGGTTTCCTAATAACACAATGTCTCTTATTTGCCATGAATGTGAAAGTTATGTTGGGCCAAGTGAAGAATTGCCTGGTAAAAATTGCGGTATAGTTTATCCTACTCTGCTTTCTTTAGTTTATGTTCCTTTAGAAGATGATAAGAAGGGTTGTAAGATAGGTTATAAGCTAGTTTATCAGGAATCAAAAACTGGTCTAGCTCTTTGCTTAAGATGCATTGAAACTGGAATGCCTGAAAAAGCAGGGATGCCAGGAGGAATAGAAACGCCAAAGAGCGATAAAAATAGAGTTAAAGACAGGTTCGCCCTTTTAAAAGAAGTATATGAATGCTATAAAGCTGAAACTAAGTATAAGAAACTAGAAACACAACAAAGAGGCAGATGGATAAAACTTGGCGCAGATGAAGATATGGCTAAAAATAAAGCGATTGATAATTATCTCAAATTAGTAAAGAAGCTTATTAAAAAAGGCATAGATAAAAGTTGTATTTATTGTTCTCAAGATGTACAAAGTACACATAGAGCACCTTTTTTTGTTGTAAGGCTTATGGATAGGGTATATTGTGAAGATAAATTGAGTGGATTCACTGATGAACAAAACTATTCATGCTCAGATTTAGATACAGGAAGGGTTAGTTTCAAGATATGTTTTGATGATTTTAGGCAAAACTTTCCAAAAAGTTTTGAGCAGATTAGTTATGATTTAAGAAGAGAAGAAAATCCACATGAAACACAAGCTCCACATGAGCTTCATATATCACCTGAATTTGAGCAGGCAATTGAAGAAGAAGGTGGTAATATAGATAGCATAGTTGATAAATTACAATGTGACCCTAAGTTAAATTTAGTTGTAGTTAGGGGAAAGGGAAGAAAGTTAGATTCATAAAAGTAATCTTTGTTCTACATAAGTTATTTTATACAATTATATCAAATTTAGAGTATATCAAATAGATTATATAAAAAAATAAAACTATCATCATTCTCCCCAATCTGTTAAACAAAACTGAAGTTTAACAAAACAGGGAAGAAACTTTAAAAACAATACTTAATTATCATCGCCAATGACAGAAATAACATATACACCACAAGAAATCAAAGAAGTTCAAGACGTTCTTTCAGGAAAAAGAGTATATCTGATGAAGAACAAGAAAAAGTAGACTGTGTTTTTGGTGGAATAAAAAATTATTTTTCTCCATTAATTATCTTCAATATCTCTTCGCCATATTTCATGATTTTAGTTGGTCCAATCCCAAATACTTGCTCTAAATCCTTAACACATATCGGCATCTTAACAGCTATATCGAATAAAGTTCTATCGTGCATAATCATAAACGCAGGGACTCCTTGAACTTTACTAAGTTCGCTTCTCCATTCCCTGAGCCTTTTCACGATATGATCTGATTTTACTAAACTGAACTCTTCTTCTCTTTTCTTTTCAATCTCTATTTTATTTTCAATCTCTCTTTTATTTTCTTCAAGCATGCCCATCATCTCATCAGTAATGAAATGTGTTGGCTTTTTACCCGAGTAACTAAGGTAAAGGCTATGCTTTGCCCTGCTCATCGCAACATAGAATAATCGTCTTTCTTCTTCTTCTTTATCGTATTCTTCAACTTTGACCATTTCAATTACAGGATGTTCACTTCCTTTACAAGGAAAATTCATGCCGGTACATCCAACAACAAAAACCATATGAGCCTCAAGCCCTTTTATTGCATGCACTGTTGCAAGCGTTATTTCTTCGATTGTAGGCAGAATATTTTTAGCAGTTTTCATCTCATCGCTTCTTACTATATGTTTTATTCCGCGCACTTTCATAAGTTGTGAAAGCTCATTAAGCTGCCTATTGGTTCTCGCCAGCACAAAAATTTCATTTCGCGGCAATTTTGAATTAGCGATACTTTGAATTACAAATTCAAATTCTGTCTGTTCAGAATCAAATTTAAGCAGCCTTACTTCTTTTTCACCATTTATCACTGCTTCTAAATCAGCAAGATTCATTGATTTTATTGAATTGTTAATGAGCTCAACAATATGCGATGTAGAACGGTAATTTTTAGTAAGTGTAATGATATCACAATCAGAGTATTTCTCCTCAAAATTTAATATATGCCTTATATCAGAACCTCTCCATCCATAGATTGATTGGCGTGGGTCACCGACTGCAAATAAATTTTCTGGAAAAACAAAATCAATAAGTTTTATCTGTGTAGAATTCACATCTTGATATTCATCAATAAACACATAATCAAAAGAGGGGATTAAATTCTTATGCTTTTCAAAAAGAGATAAAGTATCTATCAATTGGTCAGCAAAATCTCTCAGCCCCTCCTGTTGCATATATCCCTCAATAAATTTACAAACGCCAATAACAAGATTTAAACTTTTTATGTGCTCAGGATCAATATCAAAAGAGGATTTTTCAACTGGTATATTTTTAAATTTAAAATAATCACGTATGAAAAAGCAATCGTTCATAAAAATGTTTGCAAGCTGTTCATCTGTTTTTCCTCTTCTTTGGGCATAAGAAAAGTAAATGTCTAATGCTCTTTGCATGCCTATACTAAGCTTGTTAAGTGCTATGTTCATAATCATTATTTTGTCTCTATAACTTATCACCCTTACAGGTCGGCTATAGATTAAATTGCCATGCTGGCGTAAGATGCCTTCACAAAATGAATTAAATGTCTCAACACTAACCGATTCAAGACAGTCCATAGACAAGAGCCGCTTCATCATTTCCTGCTTTGCTTTTCGTGTAAATGTTATAGCCAGTATTTTATTTGGATTAATCGACTTATATTTAACTAAAAATTCAATTCTTTTTGTGAGAACAGTAGTTTTACCTGTACCTGCACCTGCAATACAAAGAATATGCTTATTATTGCTAATAATCGCTTTTTTTTGCGCATCATTATAAGGCAAAAGAAAAGTTCCGAATGCGTCAAATATTTTTTTATCGTTCTCAGTTATGATGGTATGCGACTGCTTAAAATTAAAT
Source organism: Candidatus Woesearchaeota archaeon (assembly GCA_018303325.1). GTDB lineage: Archaea > Nanobdellota > Nanobdellia > Woesearchaeales > DSVV01 > JACQSP01. The sequence continues at coordinate 3,308 of JAGVYH010000068.1, read as the reverse complement.
GATAATTTACGTTTGTAAAGGCTGGGTTCATCAATCTCTTTTTTCCCTTTACTGCTTAATTCCAAAACTTTCCAAAAAGTATTACCATTAACCGCACTTGTTTGAATCAATCCATTCATAACAAGGCCATCAATCATGCTTTCAAGTTCGTCGTTACTATATCCTAAAGAACCAAAACTTTTCAATTTATAAAGTCTATTCTTATTTATAGATTCATTGTCTTTATTGCCTTGTAAAAAAGCAATCAACAGTTTTTTACCTACCCCAAACGGTATTTCTCTTAAAGAGTTTAGAATGAAAATATAATCAAGTTCTTTGCCCATATGTTTGGCAGATAAGAAATAGTTTAAAAAGATTTGTATTTGTTGTATGTATTAAGCCTGCCAGTCAGCTTTGGCGAAAACCTGATTTTTAATACACTGAAAAGGAACTTGAGTTTACCAATGGGGTTCGCTTCTCGATAGTCTTGCGATATACCTAATAGCAAAGCTGACAAAATTAGGGCAGGCTTAATACATACTATTTGTTTAGTATCCTCAAGTCAAAAGTCATTCAAAATCAGAATTGTTCAAAGTTCTCTAAAATGTTACAAAAAGTGAATCACTCAAAATCCAGCGTTATCCCTTCTTTAACTAACTGTTTTAGAACATACATTTCTTTTGAATTTAAGTTTGGCACAGCTACAGCAAAGCCAGCATTAAGCAGCTCTTCAACAACATCAAACACTGCATCTGTTTCTTCACCAAAGAAACTTATCTTAGTAGTAACATTAAATGGAAGATTAAATCTTCTTTTATCAAATATACTTGTTTCTTGGTATCTTACTGTTGCTGTGATTTTTAATCCACCATCTTCATTTAAATATTTATTAGCATAATAACAATTATAAACATTTAGCTGGTATGTTGCTGCGCAGAAGCCTGCGTCAGTAAGAATTATTTCCAATTGTCCTATTTCTGTACTCAACTTAACTGGAACTAATACATCTTCTTTTTTCTTATTATAACACATAATAGAAGACATCATCAAAGGACACATACCTTTAAACAGTGCATTTGTATAAATTGGAAATTCATTAACAGTCATGCCTTTCAGACAATCGATATAAAAGGCTTCTCTTGGAGAACTCTTTTGCGCTTCGCCTTTTAACTTACAAAGATAATTCTCTCCATCAACACTTAACTTAAAAGAATTAGACTTATCTTCATTCCAATCTTTATCAGATGCAACTCTTCTTGCTATCTGAGGAAATCTTTCAGCCATATCTATTAATTTAGGTTCCATTAGAAAAGGTTATTCTATACGATTTTTAAAGTTTCTCACCTTATTTTTCTCCGTAAACCTTCCGCTTCTTCCAACAAATTTTCGAAAAACAGTTCATGCTTTAAATATCATTTTCGGTTTTTTCTGTTTTCTTATTTTCATTTTCGAAGAATTTGCGGAAATACCATCAAAGGTTATAATAAGGAGTTCTAACTTATATCTTATGTTCAAATAAAGATTGAAGAAAAATAATTGAGAAACAATTCAATAATAATAATAAACAAAAAAGAAAATGCTTAAAAGGCAGGCACTGCCTGAAAAACAATAAGCTTTATCCAATGCCGTTTGGATTCAAGAATTTTGAGTAGGAAGTGGCGCAATAGCTCTTCAAAGCGAAAAGTATATAAATAACCATTATTTTGGTTTATATAAACCAATAAAGTGGTTAACAATAAAGGGATTAAATATGATTACCAAAAAACAGCTCGAAATATTCGAAGTGTTTGCAAAAAATCCTTTTGCAGAATACACTAGAAAAAAGATAAAAAAAGAATCAAAAGAAAAATCAAACAATGCATTAGCGCTAGCTATCAATTTATTAAAAAGAGAAGAGGTCTTGATTGAGGAAAAGATTGGGAAATCCGGCCTTTTAACTCTTAATCTTAACAATGACTTAACAGTTTATTACATTGCTTTATGCAATAATAAAAGGATTCATCCCCTAGTCAAGCATGCATTAGAAAACCTAAAAAAAGAGATTACAGAAGATACTCCTTTCCACTCACTTGTTATTTTTGGGTCTTATGCAACAGGAGAACAAAAAAAAGGTTCAGACTTGGATATTGCGATATTTATTGAAAGCAAAGAAAAAAGAAAGCAGATAGAAGCATCAATCAACAGTGCCAAATTAAAAAGTGTTCTTGAAATGGATGCACATGTTATTCCAAAAGATGAAATGGTCGAAATGCTGGCGAATAATGAAGAAAATTTAGGAAAGCAGATAGCTCGAAAGCATCTTGCAGTATGCAATCAAAAAATATTTTATGAAATAATAAAAGAGGGGATGAAACATGGATTTCGAGTATAAAATTTATATCGCAAGAGCCCAAAACGAATTAAATCTATCTGTCATATTACAAAAAATCAGCGATGATAAAAAAATGCAAATTGAAATATTTAGGATGAAAGAAGACACATATTATAGTGCAACAATATCGCATGCGTATTATTCCATATTTTATGCTGCAAAAGCTTATCTTTTGTTGAAAGGAATCAAAACTCAAGCTCCTGAAGAGCACAAAAAAACATTTGACGAATTTTCAAAGCTCGTGGACAAAGGGGCAGTAGACATTGAATTGCTAAAAATTTACAAGAATATGCTTATAAAAGCAGATACTCTTCTGCATATTTTTGAATTAGAAAAAGGCAAGCGAGGAAGATTCACATACAGAAGAATACCTCAAGCAAACCAAGAGCCAGCACAAGAAAGCATAAAAAACGCACAAATTTTCTTCATCAATATATTCAGATTATGCGAAAAAAATACACAAAATGCTTTGCATTTTGTTGTATACGGCGAATTTGTCACTTCGTGACCGACATTTTTAAGATTACAAACTGGGTGTCGCAGCAAGCTGCGGGGTATAATACCCAGTTTGTAATTAATTCCATTTAATATATACAAAAGTCCTTGTTTTTTGTTCGGAAGCTAAGGACTTTTAGTATAACTCTTCTTGCTATCCGAGGAAATCTTTCAGCCATATCTATTAATTTAAGTCCCATAAGAAAGAGTTAGTCTATATGATTTTTAAAGTTTCTCACCTTATTTTTCTCCGTAAACCTTCCGCTTTGGAGTGAACCCCTAGAAGTTGACACCTAGAATACGAAATCTTTTAATAAATTGAGTAAATAAAAAGCAATAAGAGGTGTCAAAAAATGGGAATAAAAAGACAATTTTCAAAGGAATTCAAGTTATTAGTTCTAAAAGAGCTTGAAACAAAAAGGCTTGTTGAGGTTTGCAGAACTCATAATTTAGCTTCTTCTAC
>JAGVYH010000067.1 GCA_018303325.1 Candidatus Woesearchaeota archaeon | reverse complement strand
AATAATGCTGGATTTCCGTTCCCTGAAAGATAAACAGAGAAATGCCACTGCAACAAATTTGAGGCAGTAGCATAATCCTTGAAAAAGCTATGCACATACTTAAAAACATAGTATTTAAATATGAGATAGTTATTTATAAAGGTTTATATAGTAACTGGCGTTGCTAACGCATAAATTACGACTGTTATTATTAGAGGCAAAAGCAAGATAACCACTTGCTCACTGCCAATAGATAAAATAGATATTACGGGGGCGATTAATTTGGCAAAAAAAGAATTACTTAAACAAGAGCCAGAAAAACGAGATATTCATGTTGTAAACATTGTTGTAAGCACATCTTTGGAGCATGATATTCCATTGGAAAAGATGGCTGCTACACTAAGTAATACAGAATACAATCCTGAACAGTTTCCTGGGTTAGTTATAAGAATAAGGGAACCTAAAACCTCTGCTTTGATTTTCAGCTCTGGAAAAGTTGTTTGCACAGGCGCAAGAAGCATGGAAAAGGTAGAAGAATCCATTAAAAAAATCATCAAAAGTTTGGAAAAGATCAATATTAAAATTAAAATCAAGCCAAAAATCAATATTCAAAACATTGTTGCTTCGGGAAGCGTAGGTATGGATTTAAATCTGAATGTTCTAGCAATGAAATTAGAGAACACAGAATACGAGCCAGAACAATTTCCTGGATTAGTTTACAAACTGCCACAGGCAAAAGCAACATTCTTATTGTTCAGCAACGGAAAAATAGTGTGTACAGGAACAAAGAGCGACAAGGAAGTTGACGAAGCAGTTGACAAGTTAATTGAGAACTTGAAGAAAATAAGAAAAAAATAATTTTAGATTTTTTAATTATTATTTTTGTTGTTATAATTATTTTAAGTTTCATTTGCAAAACAGGGGGTGTGGAGCAAATGCTCCTGAAACATGGAAGTAAACGAAGTTATCACTAAATTTCAGGAATTTGTAGAGAGGAACTGCCAGACAGAGCTATTTGAAAATATAAGGCATGGCAAACATGTTCTCATTATAGATTTTCAGGAGTTATGCAAGTTTAATTTGGATGTTTCTGAAGAACTGCTTGATAAGCCAGAAGAAACACTGAAAGCATTTGAGCTTGCTATAAAGAATTTTGATTTGGGCGAAAATGCAAATGATATAAAACAAATAACTGTAAGAGTAAAAAATCTGCCAAAGGAACAGTATATTCTTATAAGAAATATCAGAAGCAACCATTTGGGCAAATTTATCTGGACAGAGGGTGTTGTAAGACAAAAATCTGATGTCAGGCCACAGGTAACTTCTGCAAGGTTTGAATGTCCCAGCTGCGGCAATATTATTCCAGTATTGCAGCTCGAGAAAAAGTTTAAAGAACCTAGCAGATGCAACTGCGGCAGAAATGGAAAGTTTAAGATGATAAGCAAAGAGCTTGTTGATGCGCAGGGTATAGTTCTGGAAGAATCCACCAAAGATATGGAAGGCGGCGAGCAACCAAAAAGAATTAACATCTTTCTGAAAAATGATCTTGTAAGCCCAATGTCTGAAAAAAGAACAAATCCAGGAAATAATATTAGGGTTGTTGGCATAATCAAAGAAGTTCCTATAATTTTAAAAACCGGCGGGCAAAGCACAAAGTTTGATTTGCTTGTGGAAGCAAACTGCGTCGAAGGTGTTGAAGAAGATTATTCCAATATAGAAATTTTAGCTGAAGACGAAGAAAGAATAAAAGTTCTTGCAAGCGATCCCTTAATTTATGAAAAATTAACCAGTTCTTTAGCACCCGGAATTTTTGGGCATAGTAAGGTTAAGGAAGCATTATGCCTGCAATTTGTCGGCGGTATAACAAAACACAGGGAAGACGGCGTGAAAACAAGAGGAGACATACACATTTTATTAATAGGTGATCCGGGTTGTGGGAAATGTGTTTCGGGCGATACTAATATTATAATCGAAAATGGTGAAATCATAGCTATCAAGTCATTTTATGAAAATCAAATGGAACTAGGAAATAATTCAAGATATAAAAATCTAAAGATATTTTCTATTAATGAAAAAGGATTAACTAAAACATACACATCAACTAATGTTTGCAGAAGAAAAGCTCCACAAAAAATAATAAAGATAGTAACTAATACAGGTAATGAAATAAATGTTACAAAAGAACATCCTTTATTCACGACAAAGAATGGATTAATTTTGGCAAAGGAAGCAATGGAATATAAAATAGGAGAATATATTGCATTACCTTCAAGAATTAATGTCAATGGTGAACTCCAGACAATTACTGGCGTGCAAAATAAGATATTAAAAAGTAATGCAAACAATAAGGTAAAATATAATATGAATGATGTCTTTGACGCTAATTTTGCTAGATTGGCTGGGTATCTTCTTGGTGATGGATATGTAAAGTTCAGGAAAACAACAGGAATAATTAGCTTTACCAATAATGATAATGATTTACTGAATGATTTTGAGAAGCTAATGCAAACTGTTTTTAATGTGAGAGTTTCAAAAAGAAAGAGAATAGGAAGTTATGAGTATTATGTAAGCTCAATTGAATTAGTGAGAATATTACATACAATCTGGCCAAGCATAACAGAACTTTCAGGTAAGAAAGGAATAAGCAGGATAATTACTACATCGCCAAATTATGTGTTAAAGGAATTTATTAAATCCTTATTTGATTGTGAAGCGCACGTAAGAAAAGATGGAAGAGTGATAGAATTCAGTTCTAAAAGTAAAGAAATGAGTTACAATCTCAAATATTTGTTATTGAGATTTGGAGTTATATCGCAGATTAATGGTGAGATGAAATGTGCAACAAACACAAAAAACAGAATAAAACGAAAATATTATAGATTAAGAATTAGCGGCGAAGATGTTAACAAGTATTATGAACATATAGGTTTTACGTCTGTACAAAAACAGAAAAGGCTAATTAATTGTACGAACAGCAACAAAAAGTTAAACACAAATATAAAAATTGTTCCGAACGTAAAAGAATTATTGATAACGCTAAGAAAAAAATATGGATTAAGCCAATTTTCTTTTCCAGTAATAAAATCAACATATCAGCATTATGAAAAAGGGGATAGATTTCCATCTTATGAAAAATTAAAAAAATTGGCTGCATTCTACAAAAACATTAGCAAAGATGATTTATTAATAGAAATACTTAACCAGATAAGTAATGCTGACATATTTTGGGATAAAATAAAATCATTACAAGAGTTGGAATGCAAAGAAGAATATGTGTATGATTTAGAAATAGACAATGTTCATAATTTTGTGGCAAATGGTGTTGTGGTGCATAATTCACAATTACTTAAACGCGCTTCTGTCGTCGCACCTAAAGCAAGGTACGTGTCAGGGAAGGGCGTGAGTGGAGCAGGCCTCACCGCTGCCGTCGTCAAAGATGAATTTTTATCAGGATGGAGCTTAGAAGCAGGGGCAATGGTTCTTGCAAATAAAGGCATTTTAATGGTCGACGAACTGGATAAAATGTCGCCTGAGGACAGGGATGCTATGCACGAAGGATTGGAACAGCAAAGCGTCAGCATTTCAAAAGCTAATATCCAAGCAACATTAAGATGCGAAACCACTGTGCTTGCAGCAGCAAACCCTAAATTAGGCAGGTTTGATCCTTACGGAACAATAGCAGGCCAGATAGATTTGCCGCCAACATTAATCAGCAGGTTTGATTTAATTTTTCCCATAAAAGATCTTCCTGACGAGGAAAAAGATACGCAAATGGCAAAATTTATTCTTGAACTGCATAAGATGAGAAATACTGAAGAGCCAGACATACCAACTGATCTTTTAAGAAAATATCTGGTTTATGCAAAACAAAAAATGAGCCCGCAATTAACAGACGGAGCAATAGAAGAATTAAGAGATTATTATGTACAAATGAGATCATCTGGAGCAGGTGAAGAAAAAGGCATAAAAACAATTCCTATAACTGCAAGACAGCTCGAAGGCCTTGTTAGATTATCAGAAGCATACGCCAAGCTAAGATTGGGCGACAAAGTAACCAGAAAAGATGCAAAAAAAGCAAAAGGCATGCTGGAATATTGTCTGCAGCAGGTTGGTATGGATCCTGAAACAGGAAAAATAGATATTGACAGAATTTCAACAGGTGTTTCAACAACAGAAAGAAGCAGGATTGTTGTTGTCAGAGAAATAATTAACGAGCTTGAAGAAACACTTGGAAAAAATATACCGTTACAGACAGTGATTGATGCAGCAAAAGAAAAAGGGATTGATGAAGACAAGACTATGGAGCTTATTGAAAAAATGAAGAGAAATGGGGATTTATTCGAGCCGAAAAGAGGGGAAATACAGAAGATATGATTATGAATAGAAAATAGATTGAATGTGAAAGTAGGAAATAGAAATAAACAAATTTAATAAAAATGGAAGAACTCAAACAGCCTTATGAAAGATGGCCCGCGCGCATTGTTAAGATAGAAGATATAAACAGCGGGAGCTATGTAAAGGTTAAAGAAGAATTTTCACCTGACTATGTTCTTGTCGGCGAGAAAAAGGTGTCGAGGGTTAATATTATCGCGATTGTTATAGACCTGCAAATAGATGAAAGATTTAACAATCTAACCATTGACGACGGCACAGGAAGCATACAAATAAGAGATTTTGGAAACAAATATAATTTTGCAAGATTTAATATCGGAGAAAGTATAAGAATTATAGGCAAGCCCAGAGAATTCAACAGCCAAATTTATCTCGTGCCGGAAATTATCAAGCCTTTGAAAGACAGGAAATGGATTGAATTAAGAAAAGCTGAGCTGAAAAAATCAAACCCTGCACCTGTTGAACCAGTTAAGGAAAAAGAAGGAAAAGAAAGTATTGAAAAAAAGAAAATATCTGAAACAAAACAGTATTCTGAAGAGGAAATAGTAGAAGATGTAATTGAGAACAAAACAGAGAATAAGATTGAGAAAGTGTTAAATGTTATTAAAGAGCTTGATACTGGCAATGGTGCAGATATTGAAGAGATTATTATGAAATCTAATGTTTCGGATTGTGAAAAAATTATTATAAATCTGATAAAAGAAGGCGAAGTTTTTGAGATAAAGGCGGGGAAGATTAAAGTTTTGTAAACTATTTATTTAGTTCCTAGGCGAAGCCAGACGTCTTACTACATATTTATTTTTTTATTTCTTACCTGATTGGACACGTTTATGAAGAAAGGTAAGAAGGTTTGAAAGTTAGAAAGCTTGAAAGTGCGCTTTACACAGATAACTTTCGAGCTTTCAAACAGTTTCATGTGACGGTGGACTGCGTCCCACAAACGAGCTGAGAGCAAGAAAATATTAATTTGGCAACTACTAAGCCTGTCAGTCAGCTTTTGCGAAAACCCGCAGAATAAGCAGGTTATAAAGAACAAATGACTTATTCAAGTGTTTTCGCTTCCTCTATAGTCTTACGAGATTTAGCCAATGAACTAAAACTACTTATCAATATAGTTCAGTTCATTCAACATAGCAAATGCAACGACTAATTACGAAAATTTAGTGCATTTGCTATACAATAGCAAAGCTGACAAATTTGAGGCAGGCTTAGTAGTTGCTTAATTTGTAAAACAAATACTTATTTTGTTACCATGTCGTTATAAAATAAGAAATGTATACAAAATACAATCATAACTATTATAAATTAGTGTTGAACTTCTCCTACAAATAATATTGAAAAAGTAAATAATTAGATTAAGGGTGGTAGCAATGAAACTTGAAGAGATGTTAAGCGAAGCAAATAGATTATTCGGTGTAAGTCAAGATGTTCTTAATGCAAAAGTAAACGAGCAGGTAGTCTTAACAGTTTTAGACAAAATAGACAGCGCTTCAAAAAAGGTTCATGATGTTCAGGTAACACAAGAATTTGCAATTGCGGATATAGAGTTAGAAGTAGTAGCAGATTATAATTTTGTTGTTTTAAAGTATTCTAATTTGATTGATTTTGCTGGCTCTCTTGAAAAAAATGCTGAAACATATGCAAAAGGCAAGGTGATAGAGAGATTAAAATTAGCAAAAGAAAGATTGCAAGAAGTTGAAATATTATATCTTTGTAATAGTTGCGAAGTATCGGACAAAGATCCTGTAAAAAAAGCTGCTATGGATGTAGCATTAAATCGTGTAACAGAATATATTGGATTTTTAAATACTAGACTCAAACTTATTGCTGGAAACGAAGTTATAGAAAAAGTAAGAAAGCTCGGAAGAGTTGAACAAAGAACTGAGCCAACACACACGCAACCACAGAGAACTGATACTGGAAAGGTATTAGGCAAAGCAAAGAAGGGGAAAGAAGTTTTATGTTTTGAGATTGGGGGCGAGCAGTATTATCGCATTAGCGAAATAGCAGATATGTTTAAGACATCAATAAGTGCGTTGCATCAATATATCGGCAGGTGTGTTGATGACAAAGAAAGAACACAGCTAGAAAGAGATGGAAAAGAAAAGGATGTTATTTACAAAGGAAAAAGGAGCGGAGTATATTCCTTTGATATATTTGAAACTATTTTACCTAAGAAGTATCATCATACTCTTAAGGACACTTTTAGTGAATTTACTCCAAAACCAGCATCTCAAGATAATTATCACGTTGTTGGTGAGGAAAGAAGTATAGACAAAGTAGTTAAAAAAGTTGAGAGAACATCTGAAGCAGATGAGGGCGCAAAAAGTACAAGTGAACCTTCGAGTGAATCCGCAATTTATTATGAAATAAGAGGCCAACGTTATTATTCAGCGCCAGAATCAGCAAAGTTTCTTGGTGTTGATTACTCTAAGTTAGGTTATAATCTAATCCCTAACCAAATATTGTTAGAATTAGAGCAACAAGGTAAAGTTAAGGCAGTAAAAAGAGAAAAAGGTAATTCAACAAAAGTTTATAGAGAAGATGCACTAGTTGGACTTCTACCAGAAAAAGTAAGAGAAAGTGTAGATTCTAAAAGAAAAAGTAAATCAATGGAATATGATGGAAAATATAAAGCAGTAAAATTAGCAGATAATGGTACCAGTGTGTGCGGATATAGGCCACAGCCATTAGTAGGACGAAATGTTGATAATAGTTCTGCTGCAAAAGTAGAGAAAGCAGAAGCACCAAAAAAAGCAGAAGGAATCGAGAGAACAGAAAGAGTAAGAGCACTACCAGCAGTACAAAGAAAAGCGCGACCAGAAACGACTAGATCACCACAAGAAATTCCTGTTGAATTAGGAGAAATGTTAAGCGCAAAAGGGTTAGAACAAACTGTTGAAGGCGCAGAAACATTATATTTCTTGGCAATTAATGGACAAAGATATTTCAAAGCGAAAGAAGTCAGAAAGGTGTACAGTGAAAGAGAATATGATGGTCAGAAAGTTCCAAGTAGTTCTTATCCTGCAAATATATGTATATTGCAAAGTACTGGAAAACTGCCGGAAGGGACGTACTTAAAAGTGGAAGGCCTTCAATCATCTCAAGGAAAAACAGTTGCTTTTGTAAGGGAAGATTATGTACAGCCTGCCCTGCCAAAATATGTTGACGACCAATTTAGCGATTTAATTAAAGGATATTCATTAAGTGCAATTTCTTTAGTTGGTGTTGATGTCGAAAGCTTGACTAGTGAGATGAAAAAATATGGATTATATACTGTGTCTAAAAGCAAAAGGGATGCAGCACGACAAATATCAGTAGATAGTGAGAGTGTAGAGGATACTGCAGAAGCTGAAAGTGGTTTAGAAGCTGCTGCCATTACTGCAGCAGAAGTAGATAGTGCACAACTTACATTACCACAAGACGCAAACCCTTTAATCCCTTATGATGATTTGCCAAGCAGATTAGGGTATTCTATGGGGGATATCACTGCTGCATGTGAACTTTTAGTTAGCGACGGAAAATTGAAATTAGAAGCAACTATACCTGAATTAGGTGATGATTCACCAAAAGGTATTCGAGCAGAAGAATTAGTAAATTTAACCTCATTCCTTAAAGAGACACAAAGTTAAGTATGGTATTAAACCTAAAAATTGTATTCTTGAATCCATTTCAAAAATACAATCAAATGAATTACCCAATCGCCAAAATGTGCGGGGTAAAATTAGGTAGATTTATAAACTTATTATAAGCATTATTTTACCATGGGCGACGTAATCTCATACTTTTTGAAAAGTAAAGATAGGTCTCTGTCGTTAACAGCTGAAAAGCTGAAACAAGATTATGTTTTCTATCAAAGAATTCCTGCTCTCCATAGCATTAGTTTTGATGATATAGATATTGTTAATGCAGTATATCCTGGTTTGTTTAAAACACTTTACAGTACACAGGGAATGAAACTTGGACAGGCAATTGAAAAAGAAAAAGTTGGAGAGTTTGGGTTTTTCAGCATAGATGATATTGTTAAAAGTTTTGGTGTTGTCGGCGGGGAAAAGGAATTAATTTCTAAACAAGTATATTTTAAGGCATGTAAAGTTGGAAATGACAGAAACAAAGATTTAAGCATTGCTATGATTAGTTTGAGGGAATATTTTAAAGAGTTTATAGCAAAAGTTGAAAGTGAATGGAAAGGAGACGACCCCTCTTATGTCTGGGTTGAGAAAAATTGGCTAATGCTGAAAATATTTGGCGAAGGTGCTTTTTTAGATTATAAACAAGTTCTTGGGGCGCTTAATGCCATTAATACATCATTATACAAAACATCTTTTAATGCAAGCAAAGAATTATTAGATGATTTATTTAAAGCGTATTGTGAAAGTGTTGAAAGAGCAGAACAACACAGACAAGAAAAAGCAGACACGACAACAAAAGGCGCTACTGTGCATATTCTTCCTTTAAGAAAACAAGATGCTAAAGAAAAAAAAGGAGAGGTTGTAAGTAAAGCAGAACAAGATGCTCGTGCATTGTCTGCAAAAGAAAGAAAAATCGAAAAATATGTGAAATTTTTGGAATCACGAATAGATAAAACTCTACCTGAAGATGAGCAAGAGTTTGCAAGTGAAGAACATATAGAACCAGAAAGAGAAGAAAGAAGCGAAGAGGGAATAACAAAAAAGGATGCTGACTTAGAAAAAGGCGCTGGAAAAGATATGGTGAGGACATATTTTAGGCAGATGGGGGATATTGATTTATTAACCCGCGATAAAGAGATAGAACTTGGAAAGAAAAGAGATATGTACTTGTTAAATTATGCTAAATTATTGTATGGATTAAATTACTCTCTCAATAAATTAAAAGAAGCTGAAAAGAAAATAAATGATGGTGAAATACGACCATGTGCTGTTTATTCACCCCACAGAATTGACGAGGATGAAGATATTGAAGAGACTGAAGATATAGGGGAAGATAAAGATGCATTAAACAATAAATCTGCTATTTTCAAGTTATTTGCAGATATTTATTCTAGGTTTAAAGAGGAAAAGGATAAGAAGGGAGTAAAAAAAGAGGAAAATGCGCCAGATGATAGGTTCACAGTTTATACCTCATTCGAAGATATTAGTCAAAAGGATATCTTATTTTTTGCATCTGTGAGAAAAATATATTATAATTGGCGTCAGCAATTTGAGGAAGAGGTTCTTAAATATGTTAGAGATTATTCAAACACAGTGAAGCAGAAAGAGAAATATGAAGAAAGGTATAAAGAAACGCATGAAGGAAGAAAGGTAACAAGAGATAATAGCGAATATAATGAAAGTTGCACAAGAATCGAAAAATACGAAGAAGAAACAGGAATAGCAGCTTTGGATATTGGCGCACGGGTCTCTGCGATAGAAAGAGAAAGAAGGAGGTATGAAAAAACTAAAGAAGATTTGACGACTGCAAACTTAAGATTAGTTGTTTCCATCGCAAAGAGATATACAAACAGAGGGTTACAATTCTTAGATTTGGTGCAAGAAGGTAATATTGGGTTAATGAAATCAGTTGAAAAGTATGAATGGGAACGAGGGTATAAATTTTCAACATACGCGACATGGTGGATAAGGCAGGCAATTACAAGAGCAATAGCTGACCAGGGAAAGACAATAAGAATTCCTGTGCATATGATCGAAATAATAAATAAGTTAGTAAAAACCACAAGGTATCTTGTTCAGGAGTTGGGAAGAGAACCAAATTCAGAAGAGATTGCAGCAAAAATGGAAATTTCTGTTGAGAAAGTTAAGAAGATTCAAAAAGTAGCAAAAGAGCCAATTTCGTTGCAAACAAAGATTAATGAAGATGGAAAAGACGAGCTTGGTGATTTTATTGAAGATAAAACAGCACCAAAACCTGATGTGGTTGTAAGCGATAAAAATCTTCATGAGAAACTAACAAGAGTTCTTGCAACATTACACCCACGAGAAGAAAAAGTGTTAAGAATGAGATTTGGAATAGGTGAAGAGGATGATCATACATTAGAAGAAGTTGGGCAGGATTTTGCTGTCACCAGAGAAAGAATAAGGCAAATAGAAGCAGAGGCATTGAGAAAATTACAACATCCTTCAAGAAGAAAGGAATTGGTTGATGTTAAAGAAATAATTGAAACATTAAGGTCATATAATGAAAATGTTGATCTTGAGAGGTTAAATTATGATGGTTTAGAAAGAAAGGTTAGAAGTGAAAAAGGCACGCTTGAATTTTTAGCAGTAGATGGAGAAAGATATTTTGTAATGACCGCAGTATATGATGTTTATAACTGGCCCAAAGACAAATTAAAATATGCAAAAAAAGTGTGGGGAAGAATTCGTGAAGGGGGAAATGCACCAACACGCAAGGCATTTAAAGTATATGTTGGGAAAGGTGTGCAAAAATGCAGGTATAAGGGAGCAAGGTGGTTTATTAAGGAAGAAAGCATAGATGATATTTTTAAAGGAATTGCAGATAAACCATTTGAAGATGTTGCGAGAGGTTATTCGTTTAAACCGATTCCAATAGAAAAAGTGTACAGATTTATAACTAAAACACAACCATTGTATTCAGAACGTCGTAACAAGCCAAGTGAGGATTCAAAGAAAGAACAATCTCCTAAACCACTTACCGATACGAAAAAAACAGATATGATAATTGAAGACTTAAAAAGAAGGATGAATACAACCAATCTTGAAAGAATTGTTGAAGACGAAAAAGGAAGGTTAGAATTTGTTGCGTTCGATGGAAAAAGATATTTTAGTATAACGGAAGTTGAAGAAATATTTAGATTAAGACAGTATAAAAGAAGATTAGACAGGATGGAATTAATTGCAAGGTATCACCGTATTATAAATGGGTGCGCAGGTAAAAAAAATAGGCATGATATTGATTCTTTAGTGGTTTGGATGGAGATAGACAAGAAAGGAAGTCAAAAAAGAAGATTTATACGAGAAGATCACATTTCGCTGCTTTTACCATCATACGTAACTGAAACATTTGAACAAGCAAGCAGAAATTATTCGTTAAAGCTATTACAACAAGAAAAAATTCAAGAAATTAGAATAGAAGAAAGTTTAGAAGATATATGAATGATTAATAATATAATTAAGTTATAGTTAATTTATATTAATCTACGGCCGTATCCATCGCGATTCCCAGTAAGAAATATCTCCTTCTTCATCGACAACTGCCAGCAATAATCTTTTCTTGGTGCTGTGCGCGACCCTGTTCTTTGCAGCAAAATCATGCCATGTTAGTGCGTATGCCTCATGCACTGGAAACACAACCCATTTTGCATGGTCTTCTCCTGGCTTAATGCCTCTGTCATATACCCTGAAATCTGCGCCGAATTTTAACGCAGTCTTTATTATGTATCCCCTGTTTCTTATATCTTTAAAGACACAATATCTTATCCAAAAATTAGGGTCTGTTTTTTTCGCTTTTTTAATGAACTGTTCTGAATTAACTTTTTTTCCGTTCTCTGTTTTTATTTCTAGACGCTCTTTTTCCATTAAATATAATGCTTCCAGCAGACTTAACTCTACTTTATTATTGACAATAGCGCCATATCTGCTTTGATTATAAAATTCTCTGGCTTCATCACTGTCTTCTGTGATAATTCTTTCACCAACAATGGTTCCAGTTACTATTGTCTTTGCCATAAGTAAGTATAAAACTATGTTTTGCTTATAAAGTTTTTGTCGAGTTTTTGTGAAAGAGGCACTTTGTGAAAGATAATATTATATAATTAATTTTTTTTGTTTTTAGTCGTTCCTGGCATGTCCAACTAGTTCACGAAGAAAGGTAAGAAGGTTAGATGGTTTGATGGTCTGAAGGTACTACGAATGGAACGACGGAAATCAGTCGTTACCATCAAACAATCTGACCTTCAAACCTTCTTACATTTTTATTCATGTGATGTGTGACTTTGTCCACAAACAAGTTTTGAGCAGAAACCATGATGAGAACAATAATAACCCACCAAAAAGATGATGAAAACTTTATATATAACCTTTCTTATCTTTAATATATGACTGAAATAACATTTTTGGGCACAAGCGCAATGGTTCCAACAAAAGATAGGAACGTTACTGGCATTTATTTAGATTATAAAGGCGAAGGTATTCTTATTGATTGCGGCGAAGGAACACAAAGGCAGATGAACATTGCAGGCATTAATCGGTTAAAGGTTAGAACAATTCTTATAACACATTGGCATGGCGATCATGTTTCTGGTTTAATAGGATTAATACAAACTGTCGGCAACAATGAAAAAAACGCAGAAAGCGGCGAGAAAACAAAGATTAGATTATTCGGACCAGAAGGTACAAAAGAAAGAATGCAGCATTTATTAAACAGCTGCGTGTTTCAAAATAAGGTTGATTTAGACATAAAAGAAATAAATTCAAAAACACCTGAAATGATTTTTGAAACCAGAGAATATTCTATTGAAGCTGTCAATGTAAAACACAGCACGCCAACATTAGCATATTCATTTATTGAAAAAGATAAAAGAAAGGTTGATATGAGCAAAGCAGGCAAATTAGGATTAAAAGAAGGGCCATATATTGGAAGACTGCAAAGCGGAGATGAAGTCATATTCAAAGGTAAAAAAATACATCCTGACGAAGTTAGCAAAATAGTTAAAGGTAAAAAAATTGTGTTTGTTCTCGACACAACACCGTGCCCGAGCTGTATTGAAATATCAAGAGACGCAGATATTTTAATAATGGAAAGTGTTTATGCAACAAACATGGAAGAAAAGGCTGATGCTTACAAGCATATGACCGCGCAACAAGCAGCGCAGATTGCGCATCAAGCAAATGCAAAGAAATTAATTTTAACACACTTTTCGCAAAGATACAAAACAGTGGAAGAGATAGAAACAAATGCCAAAGACATTTTTCCTGAATCTGTCTGCGCATTTGATTTTATGAAGATAAAAGTTTGATATTCTTGGTATAATTTATTATCGTTTGTTTTTTAGTACTAGGGACGCAGTCCCACGTCTCATGATGATATTTTAGTTTATTTACACGGTATTGCTCTTTCGATAAAACTATTAAAAAAACTTTAAAAATATTTCATGAGACGTGTGGCTTCGCCCACAAACGAGCTGAGAGCGGAAAACTAGATTGATTGTGGAAAGATGAATTGAATTCAGTAAACTGAATCAAAAAAAATGCCTCAAATTCGACTACCCAACCACAGCAAGCTGTGGAATCTGAACAAGTTCAGATGCACACAAAATGCAAAGCATTTTGTTGTATACGACGAATTTGTCACTTCGTGACCGGCATTTTTAAGATTACAAACTGGGTGTCGCAGCAAGCTGCGGGGTACAATTTGAACATAGTTCAAATGTACACAAAATTCAAAGCATTTTGTTGTATAATACCCAGTTTGTAATTAAAAACGAGAAAAAAGATTGAAAAAATCACAAAAAGCAAAAATTAACTTTTTGATGCTAACTTAACATCTCCTGCTTTTATTGTTTTTCTTCCTGCATGGGCAGCCAGTTTGACTGCATTCATCGCAATCTCTTCGCCAATTTCTTCAAGGACTGTTTTTAATGCTACTTTTGCGCCATCTGATACTCTTTCGCCGCCTGCCTGTTTAATAATCTTTTCCATTGCAGCAAGAGGAATTATTCTTTTACCTGCCATGATTACCACCTCAAATCATTAATTATTGAAGGTTTTGAATAATTTATAAAAATCCTCAAAACCTTTAATAGAGCCGCTTTGAAAATCAAATAAAAGAGGTTATTCAAAGCTCTCTATTATTAATTAAAAGATTAATTATTAATTAAAAAGAGACTAAATTAAACGTATTTATAAAATTTATGAATAATTTGGGCTGGAAAAGAGGAAAAAAGCTTAATTTATGGTTAAATTTATGTATTCGCCTCATATTAGCAATGATTAAAACATTTAAGTTCAAAAAGAAAAAGAATTTATAGCAGACCACAAGAATCTTATCTTATTTGTTGTGGTGATGCAAATGAACAGAAAATCAAAAGGTATTAATGCTGAACGTGAACTGATTCATCTTTTCTGGAATACTGATTCTTGGTCAGCTATAAGAGCTGCCGGCAGCGGATGCTCAAGATATCCATCACCTGATGTACTTGCAGGAAATTCATTGAGAAAATTGGCAATAGAATGTAAATCTTCGAAAGAAGATAATATTTATCTTGAAAAAAAAGAAATTAATGAATTAAAAGAATTTGGCCGAAGATTCGGCGCTGAACCATGGATTGGTATAAGAATAAATTTGAAAGAATGGTTTTTTCTGACATTGGAAGATATAAAAGAGACAGAGAATGGATATTCCGTGTCAGTAGTATTGGCGAAAAGGAAAGGGTTGTTGTTTGAGGAATTGATAAGGTAAATGGTGGTAAGCGCATTCAAAATGTTAGTGAGAAGAGAAGCGATAATTTTAAACTATTCAAACTCGTATGCGCATAGCTCTCATTGGGATTATGCTACTGTCAGTTTTCTTCGCCGAAAACACGATTGTTCATTCTCTACAAGCATAGTGGTGGACTTTAATATTATTATTTATTTAGTTAAAGTCCACGTATATAGTAAGTAACACGAACTATACAATTATTTAGGTTACTTACTATATATAATGAATATCTTATAAGTTTTCGGTCACTTGATATCTTACGAATAAAACTGCTCAGAAAACAAATTTGAGACAGCAGCATAATCCTTAAAAGAGCTATGCGCATACTCAAACTCAAAACATTTAAAAATACCTTAATTAATGAAATGAATAACATGAAAAAAATAGTTTTATCTTTTTTATATTCGCAAAAGCTTGGAAGAAACCTCGCTAAAAAGTTAAATTGTGAATTTTCTCTGGTTAA
Organism: Candidatus Woesearchaeota archaeon; assembly: GCA_018303325.1. Lineage (GTDB taxonomy): Archaea > Nanobdellota > Nanobdellia > Woesearchaeales > DSVV01 > JACQSP01. Next base: position 57,941 of record JAGVYH010000067.1, on the reverse strand, counting down.
AATAAAAGCGTTTCCAGACAAAGAAAAACTTATCCAACTTAATGCAGACGTGAAAAACAAACAAGTGATTATTGTTGATAGTTTGTATATTCCTGACGAAAAGATATTAGATATATGTTTAACAGCCGACACAGCAAAAGATCTCGGAGCGAAACAAATGATTCTTGTTGCGCCGTACCTGTGTTATTTAAGACAGGATAAGCGGTTTCATACTGGTGAAAGTATTTCTTCAAAAACCATTGCAAAAATAATTTCTCCTTTCTTCTCAAAATTAATCACTGTTGACCCGCATTTGCACAGATATAAATCATTAGGAATAATTTACAGGCTAAAAACTAAAGTGTTAACAGCAAACATTTTAATTGGTGAATATATAAAAAAGGATTATACCAATCCAATAATTATCGGCCCTGACGAAGAATCTTACCAATGGGCAGAAGCAATTGCAAAAATTGCAGGAGCAGAGGTTACTGTCTGCAAAAAAACAAGGTTTTCTTCAAGAAAAGTTAAAGTTTTGTTAAAAAATAATATCTCAATTAAAAGCAAAGAAGTGGTAATTGTTGATGATATAATCAGCACAGCACACACAATGATTGAAGCAGTAAAACATGTCAAAAAATATAAACCTATTTCTATCACTTGTATCGGTGTTCATGGATTGTTTGTAGAGAACGCTTACAAAAAATTGAAAAAAGCCGGCGCGGATTCGATTATTACAACAAATTCTATACCACATATAACAAATAAAATAGATTTAGCTGGCTTGATTTCAAAGGAAATTTAATCTTTCTGTTTATCTCCCCTTTCCTGAGAATAAAAATACAAACGTCAAAGTGCGGGCTTTATTTTGCCAACGCTTCAGATGGGAGGTTTACTCTTAAAAATGGGTCACAGCAGAGCTGTGGGGTTTATAACCCATTTTTTTTGAATAAAAAACTTAAAAAACAAAAAGAGAAAAATAAATTACCGCTTCTTTTTGCCTGTTTTTGGTTTAATACCCAACTTTCTTTCTATTACCCTCTGTTCAGACAATAGTTTTGCTTCTTCTTCCTCAATCTTCATTTCTTCTCGAGCAATCTTTCGTGTGATTCTTTCTATATTGAGGTCCATTCTAGCTACTCTTCTTTCCATAATGACTAGAACTCTTAAGCTGTATACTATTGCTGCTAAAGTACCAACAATAATCGCTAAAATCACAACTTCTAATGGATCTGATATTGCCATATTTAATCACCTTCTTTTTCAAAATCTATTTTAATAATTAAGTATATTAACTATACATTAAATGCATTTTAAGTGTATTTTATTATTTTAGATATATTATAGTTTAAAAATGTTTCGAATAGATGTGGTTTTTATGATTAATAAGTAATAGATTAACATTAAAGTTGCGCCCCTGACCCGTTGATTGCGTGTGGAAAATGTGTTGTTAATGTTTTTGTATTGATAGTATCTGGTTTTACTTATAAATTATATACTAAAAGTCCTTAGCTTTTGAATAAAAACAAGGACTTTTGTATATACTAAATGGAATTAATTTATTCGAAAACTAATTCCATTTAAGATATGTTTATACTATTTTTATCGAAATCTTTAACATCAACCAAAATTATAAACAATTATAACTTATTTTAATTGATTATTTATTTTTATAATTTTCTTTTTATTATTTACAATTAATGATTGATGATTATTATTAATTATATTTATTATGTTTGATATTAATAATAATATAATATTATAATAATTTTTTTGTTTGCTCTTTTACTTTTTTGTTATAATTTTACATTTTATATTTATAATAAGTATTTTATTTCAATATAGAAAATAAAGAGTTATAATAATAATATAATAAGATAATAATAAAAATTATATATAATATCAAAATAATACAAAAACATAATATTTTTGTATGAAATAATATTTAAAATAATAACAAAGTTAAAATGAGAATAAAATCAAAAAAAGCCTTAAATTCGCCAACCCAATCACAGCAAACCACGAGGTTTAATACACAGATTGTAATTAACGAAAAATATATGAAGAAAGGAAAGGAAAGGAAAGGAAAGGAAAAAGGAAAGAAGGAAAGAAGGAAAGAAGGAAAGAAGGAAAGAAGGAAAGAAGGAAAGAAGGAAAGAAGGAAAGAAGGAAAGAAGGAAAGAAGGAAAGAAGTATAAGAATACAAAGATATATTTGGCGTCAAAAGGAAAATTTGAAGTTCGAAAGAAGAAATAAAGATGCTCTGCTTTAAGCTTATCATACTTTAAACTCATCATACTTTAAGCTTATCATGCTTTAAGCTCATTTTAGAATTCCTCTTTCCACTTTTCTAAGCCGCAGCGGTGACTGTTGGTTCTTGATTAAACACATCAAAATTACAAAACAATTCACAAACTAAACCAAATTTACACAAGTTCCATAGGAAATCAAGGGGTGTGTCCCTAACTAGTTTACAATAATATTTATATACCTCTGTTTCTTATGGAAATTTAAAGATGGAAAAGAGTTTAAAGGGTTTTTTCGAGACTTTTCTTAAAAAAGACAGTTTATTTAGCGAACGCGCTGTTTTACAGTCACAATACACACCAGAAGAAATTATCCATAGAGAGAACGAGGTAAAACAACTAGCTAACATCTTGGCGCCTTGTTTAAGAGTAGAAAAGCCGTCAAACGTCTTTATTTATGGTAAAACAGGCACAGGTAAGACTTTAACTGCTAAATATGTTTCTAATCAAATGATGGAGCTGGCAAAAACAAACAATTTACCCGTAAAAATAATATATATAAACTGTAAACTGAGCAAAGTTGCAGATACTGAATACAGGCTGGTTGCGCAATTAGCCAGAGAATTGGGTAAAGAAATACCACCCACTGGCCTCCCAACTGAAGAAGTCTACAAAATCTTTAATCATGCAATAACAACACAAAAAATGCAGTTTATTCTGGTTTTGGATGAAATTGATCAGCTCGTAAAAAAGGCTGGCGACGAGATAATATATAATCTCACCAGAATGAATGCAGAATTGAAAAACAGCCAGGTAACATTAGTTGGAATATCAAATGATCTTATGTTTACTGATACAATGGATCCAAGAGTAAAGTCTTCTTTAAGCGAAGAAGAAATTGTATTCCCCCCATATAACGCATTACAATTACAAGACATATTAAAGAAGCGCGCTTCTTTTGCCTTCAAACAAGGTGTTTTGTCTGACGGTGTAATCGGAAAATGCGCAGCATATGCGGCCCGAGAACACGGCGATGCCAGAAGAGCATTAGAACTTCTAAGAGTTGCAGGAGAGATTGCTGAAAGAGCAAACAATAAAACAATTAATATAGAGCATATCGACGAGGCAGAGGAAAAAATAGAAAAGGACAGAATTATTGATATTGTAAAAACACAACCAAAACAACAGCAGGCAACATTATATGCTATCTTATATTTTAAAAAACGTGAAGCAATATTTACCGGCGAAATTTATGATGTTTACAAACAAATCTGTGAAAAGGTTGGTTTACGGCCATTAACACAAAGAAGAGTTTCTGATATTATTGGTGAGTTGGATATGTTGGGGATTATAACCGCGAAAGTTATATCTAAAGGCAGATTTGGAAGAACAAGAGAGATTAGTCTTCCAATCCCAGAGACACTTATTCCTAAAATCGTTTCTGCTCTTGAACAAAGCATGGGGTTGTAAAATGTCTTCTGAAGCAAAAACTAAAATAGTGAGAGCTTTCATGGAAAGGGGTATTTTACTGAGCGAAGATGTTATTGAACAGATAAATTATGATAATTATTCTGATTTTGAAAGTGCAATGACTGATGTAAAATTGGGTGAAGAGCAGTTTTTTCTCGACGCACTAACTCTTTCCAAAATTTCAAAGTTAAAACAGAAACCAATTAACATACAACCAAACATACAAATATCTGCTATTGAAATAAATAACCAACCACAAATAGTATCGCAACAATCCACAGCACTAATTCTTGAACCACCACTTGAAGACAAACAAGGCATAGAAACCTTAAATCAAGAATCAGAACAAGAAGCAGAGAGTAGTGCAGAAATAGCCGCTGCTTTAATAGAAAAATACGAAGTAAAATTAACCGCCTTGCAGGATCAGGATTCGCAAACCAGCAAACAGAACATACCACAAATACAAGACCCAACACAGGATCCGCTGCGAAAAGTTAAAGTTTTGTTTTCCTATTGCGGCGAGTCAAAAAAAAGGTATGTGGAAGATTTTGTTGCGCATTTTAATAAAAGATATGAAGCAATAAAAAAAATACTTCTTAACAGGCAGGAACTAGTTAATCTGCTTTCCATTAATAAAATTCTCAATAAAAAAGAAAAAGAAAATGTATCTATTATAGGCATAGTAATGGAAAAGAACATAACAAAAGCAAAAAATATTCTTTTAAAAATTGAAGACACAACCGGCCAGATCAGCGTCGTAATCAACAAAACAAAGCCTGATGTTTTTGAAATTGCCAAAAACATTATTGAAGATGAAGTTATCGGTTTGGCGGGGTTTAATGACAAAGATGTAATTTTTGCGAATAAAATATTATTGCCGGATATATATCCGAGAGAATTAAAAAAATCACCAAACCAAGAGTATGCGGTGTTCTTATCTGACATTCATGTAGGTTCACGATTTTTTTTAGAGGAAAAATTTCTAAAATTTATAGAATGGATAAACGGAAATATGGGTTCAGATGAGCAAAAAACCCTTACTAAAAATATAAAATATGTTTTCATAATCGGAGATCTTGTTGACGGCGTTGGAATTTATCCTGAACAGGACAAAGAATTAATTATAAAAGATATTTATCAGCAGTACTCTGTATTTACTGAAATGATATCAAAAATACCAAAAGAAATTACAATTATTCTCTGCGCAGGAAACCACGATGCATCAAGATTATCAGAGCCTCAGCCAATTTTAAGCGGAGAATTTGTTAAACAATTACTAGAACTTCCAAATATTGTTTTTGTCAGCAATCCTGCGATGGTTAACATTGGCGCCGACGACACTTTTCCAGGATTTGATATATTAATGTATCACGGCTATAGTTTTGATTATTACATTTCCAATGTAGATTATATAAGAAACAACGGCGGTTATGACAGAGCAGATTTGGTTATGAAATTTTTATTGCAGAGACGCCACCTTGCGCCGACACACACTTCTTCATTATACATCCCAGATTCGGCTTCAGACCCTTTGGTAATCTCTCACATACCAGATTTTTTTGTTACAGGACATATTCATAAAACCAGTATTGCCAATTATCATCATATTACTTTAATATCTGGCTCATGCTGGCAGAGCACAACAACATTTCAAGAAAAGGTTGGGCATAAACCAGAACCGGCAAGGGTGCCAATTGTAAATTTGCAGACTAGAGAAGTAAAAGTTTTAAGGTTTTAAATAAATTTTAATGAAATAGAGATTAAATAATAATTCAATAATAACACAGAATTAAATAACTACAAATAAAAAACATAGTTTAAATTTTTTAAGTCATCGGGGTTAAAATGGTTGCAGCAAGCATTCAAATGCAAAAATATTTTGATAATATTTCCGAGGAATTAGAACTATGTTATTCAATAGCTAATACTGCAAGAAAGCTTAATCTTGACCCGGAACAAAAAGTAGATATAAGACTGGCAAGAAACATGGCAGAACGTGTAGAAGCGCTTATTGGTGTTGTGGCTCCGCAGTTAATCGGTTCAGGCGTCACAGACAAGATAATTGAAATGGAAAAAAAATATGCGCCGCTTGACTGGAGAGTCGCTCTTTTAATAGCTCATGAAGTTGCAAAACAGAAATTCTGTAAATTTAAAGATCAGAAAGAAGCAATAGAAGTGGGGATAAGGACAGGATTTGCATACCAGACGGGCGGTATTGTTGCAGCACCACTCGAAGGATTCATAGAATTAAAAATCAAAAGAACCAATGACGGCAAAGAATATCTGGCGCCATTTTATGCCGGGCCAATCAGGGGCGCAGGCGGAACAGCAGCAGCATTCTCTTTATTGCTTGTTGATTTTCTACGCATAAAATTCGGGTATGCAAAATATGATCCATCACCAGCTGAAATGTCAAGGTTCAGAACAGAAATATTTGATTATAATGAGCGTGTGACTAATTTACAATATCTGCCTTCAGCAGATGAGATAGATTTTCTTACAAAAAATCTTCCAATTGAAGTAGAAGGCGACCCGACGGAAAAAATAGAAGTTTCCAATTATAAGGATCTTCCCAGAATAGAAACAAACATGATAAGAGGCGGGATGTGCCTTGTTTTGGCGGAAGGGCTTTCGCAAAAAGCGCCAAAATTATGGAAACGTCTTGAACAATGGGGAAAAGAGTTTGGGTTTGAATGGGAATTTCTTGGGGAGTTTATCAAACTACAGAAACAAATAAAAGCGAAGAAGGCAGTTTCGCAGGAGAAAAAAGAAAAATTATCCCCAAACTTTACTTTTATTGCTGACCTTGTTGCTGGCAGACCTGTGCTTACTCATCCAATGGCAAAGGGTGGTTTTAGGTTAAGATATGGAAGAACAAGGACATCTGGTTTTTCAGCGGCATCAATAAACCCTGCAACAATGATTCTTCTAAAAAAGTATATTGCTGTCGGCACACAATTAAAAATTGAAAGACCAGGAAAAGCAGCAGCAATGACTGTTACTGATTCTATTGAAGGACCTGTTGTCAAATTAAAAGACGGTTCAGTGCAAAGGGTTGATAATGTTGAACAAGCAAAAAAAGCAATGCTGGACGTCGAGACAATCTTATTTTTAGGGGATATACTTATTAATTATGGTGATTTTTCAGAGAACGGCCACGTGCTAGTGCCATGCGGGTATAATGAAGAATGGTGGGTAAGGGATGTCGAAAAAAAATGTGTTGAATTATTCGGTACAATTGATATTGATAAACTTTCCAGCTTATTAGGTTTAGAATCTGAAGAAATAGAAGCAATAATGAAAAACCCCTTATTTACAAGAGTATCAGCTGCAACAACTCTTCTGATTTCAAAGAAATTAAATGTTCCGCTTCACCCATTTTATACTTTTCATTGGAATCATATAACACATGATGAACTTAAATTTTTGTTGGATTATTGGAAAAATCCGCATTTTACCAAGGAGCAAAAGGAAAACGATGAAATAATAAAAATAGTTGTAAAACATGACGATGCAATCAAAAAAATTTTTGAATTTATTGGCTGTCCTCATCAATTTGTAAATAAAGAATTTATAGTTTTCAATAAACAATATGGATTGATTCTTAACTCTTTATTGCCAGATAATATCAATATTAATACTCGCGTCGAAACTATCCAACCAACAATCACATCACATATTATTACATCACATACATTTGAAATTGACAAGAACAAGAGTATTATAGAAAATCTAACTTTATTGTCAGGGATTATTCTTAAGGATAAATCCGGTACTTTCATAGGTGCAAGAATGGGCAGGCCTGAAAAGGCAAAGATGAGAAAAATGACAGGTTCACCTCAAGTTTTATTTCCTGTGGGAGAAGAAGGCGGGAAAACAAGAAGTTTTCAGTCTGCTTTAGAATCTGAAAAAGTAACAGCAGATTTTCCAATATTCATGTGCCCCAAATGCGAGAAAGAAACAATATACAAAGTATGCGAAACATGCAAAAATCAAACAAAACAATTATACTTCTGCAAGGCGTGCGGCAAAACAGACAAACAAAAATGCCCTTCCTGTAAAAATGAGGACATGTTTAAACACCAAAGACAAACGATTGATATCAAACATTATTTTGACAGCGCACTTTCTATTTTTGGTGAAAAAACATATCCTGATTTGATAAAAGGTGTCAAAGGCACCAGCAATAAAAATCATATCCCTGAGCATCTTGTTAAAGGTATGTTGAGAGCAAAACATAATTTATATGTGAACAAAGACGGCACTATCAGATATGATATGTCTGAACTGCCCATTACACACTTCAAGCCAGCAGAAGTTGGATCGGATATTAATAGATTAAAAGAATTAGGATATGACAAAGATATTTATGGTAAAGAGCTGGTTGACCCAGACCAAGTTCTAGAATTAAAACCACAAGACCTTATTTTGCCTGGCGGTGCAGAAGCAATGGAAGAGCCTGCCACCAAAATATTGTTCAGGACAGGTAATTTTATAGATGAACTGCTTATTAAATATTACTCTACAAAACCTTATTATAACTTTAAGACAGAATCTGATTTAGTGGGGCATTTGGTTATTGCACTAGCACCTCATATTTCAGCAGGAATGGTGGCTCGGATTGTTGGTTTTTCAAAAACACAAGGTATGTTTGCACATCCTTTGTTTCATGCTTCGCTTAGGCGTGATTGTGATGGCGACGAGGCAAGCGTGTCTTTGCTGTTGGACGGATTATTAAATTTTTCAACACAGTTTTTGCCAGATTCAAGAGGAGCGAAAACAATGGACGCACCTTTGGTTTTAACATCACTTCTTAATCCTGCTGAAGTAGATGACCAAGTGCACGGATTGGATGTAACTTGGCAGTATCCTCTGGAATTATACGAAGCAGCAGAACAATACAAGAATCCATGGGATGTTAAAATAGAACAGATAAAACACAGATTAGGCCAAGAAACACAGTATGAACAAGTTGGTTATACACATCCGGTTTCAAGTATAAATGATGGTGTTTTATTTTCTGCGTATAAATCTCTGCCTTCAATGGAAGAAAAATTAAACGGACAAATGGAGATTGCAAGAATGGTAAGAGCTGTTGATGAAGCAAATGTTGCTGAACTTGTTATTACCAAACATTTCATTAAAGATACGAAAGGAAACCTTAGAAAATTTTCACAGCAGCAATTTAGATGTGTCAAATGCAATGAAAAGTTTAGACGGCCACCATTAAGGGGTATTTGCACAAAATGCGGCGGAAAATTAATATTTACAATATCTGAAGGATCTGTATTGAAATATTTAGATCTCAGTATAAAACTGTCCAAAGACTTTAATGTTTCTATGTATACAAGACAAACATTAGACCTTTTAAAAAACAGGATTGACAGTGTCTTTGGCAAAGAAAAAGAAAAGCAGGAAGGATTGGGAAAATGGTTTTGAATTCAGCTTAAATTATACTAAAAGTCCTTAGCTTTCGAACAAAAATTAAGGACTTTTGTATATATCAAATTATCAATACTTTTTAATATCTTATTTCAAAAAGATTAAACTTTTCTATTAAATTAATCTCTTTAATTTTTACATTTTCAACTTTTGCCTGTTCAGAGCCTTTTTTACACCAATTAATTAATTTGTTGATATTATCTTTATTACCTCGAACAACAATCTCAACAGAACCATCTTTTAAATTTTTTACAAAACCAGTTAAGCCAAGAGATAAAGCAGTTTTTTTTGTATAATAGCGAAAAGAAACACCCTGAACCAAACCATTTATTATTATTTGTGCGGTGATCATATTAATTATGTTTATTTAGAATTATTAAATTCTTTGTTTATTATTTAAATTTTTGCGTTTACACACTGTTTTGCGCCGCATGCCATACATCTTTTGAATAGATAATTGCCTTCTTTGATTAATTTTGTGTCTGGTTTATTGCAGTCTTTGCACAGAACATATTCTTCTGTATATTTTTCTATCTTTTCATTAACTCTCGATGCAGAAATCTTAGTCCCGAAAATTATTCCGTTCTTTTTCAGTTCTGCTGGTGTAGCAAGTTCTTTTAGCAGATATTTTAACAGATGCTCAACAGGTCTGTTTAATGTACTTGCAATCTGATGAAAATTGCTTATAATTGTTCTGTTGCCCTGAACGTGGCCCATAACTTTAGGTATCTCAAACCTCGAAGTAGCTTCTTGTTTTTCAGGCAGCTTTATATATGCTTCATTCAATAATGCATTATATTCTTCTTCACTATTCATATTACCCATATATAAAAGGTTAGCAGAATGATTTATAAATCTTTTCAAAAGATTTATAAAATATAAACTAAATTAAATCAGCAAGATGGTGTTAAATCTCTTAATTAATCCAATAAGCGCTGAAAAACGTCCATGGCAGATGTTTTTTCTCGGTATTGTGTTCACGTCTTTAGCAATTGTTTTAAGTTTAATTGTTTTCAAGTCACATGCGTCATTAGTCATGATTTTTCTTTCTGTTCTGATGAGTTTTCCTATAATTTATAATACTGTAAGATTGGAAGAATATAAAGATGAAACAGGGACAAGCGAAAAAACCCTTCTTAAAGAGCATAGCAAAGCATTGGAAGTCTTTATGTTTCTTTTTGTTGGTTTCTTAATATCATATACTTTGTGGTTTATGTTTTTGCCGCAAGAATATGTAACAGTAGTATTTAGTGCGCAACTCGAAACAATAATCAATATTAATACAGTTATCCAAGGACATACAATACAAGCCGTGCATCTTAAAACAATTTTCTTTAATAATCTTCGTGTGTTATCTATTTGTGTGTTATTCTCATTTTTGTATGGTGTTGGCGCAATGTTTATTCTTTCATGGAACGCTGCAGTTATTGCAACTGCTGCCGGAACATTTATTCGTGCAAACCTCGCTTCTATAAGTAATTCATTTGGTTTTGTCTGGGCTGCTAAATATTTTCATTTATTTTCTATCGGCATCTTAAAATTTATGATACATGGTTTTTTTGAAATATTAGCATATGTTATCGCTGCTTTAGCAGGAGGCATTATTTCTATCGCAGTAATCAGGCATGTCCTCGGATCAAATAAATTTGAAAAAATCATCTTTGATGTTTCAGATTTGCTGATAATCTCTCTGGTTTTATTATTTATTTCTGCGATAATAGAAGTGTTTGTTACACCGAGATTTTTTTAGTGTATTTGTTTTCTTTTGTTTTTTAGTTCAGGGGCGCAGCCATTGTTCACTAATTTAAGTTTTTTGTTCAGTTCCTGGCATGTCCAAATAGTTCACTATGAAAACTAGGTGCTAGGTGCTGGGTGCTAGGTGCTAGGTGCTAGCAGCGATAATTCATCGTAACTAGCACCCAGCACCTAGCACCCAGCACCTTTTTTAATTTTTCATGTAATCGTGGACTTCGTCCCACAAACCAGCTGAGAACGAGAAACAAGATTGTGAACAAGAAAAAGAGATTTAAAAACAAGAAATCAGCTAACAAATCCTTGCTTTAACAAGTGCCTAATCTTATAAACCATGATGAATTGAATAAATCATCCCCATTAAATTTACAATAAATATATAAACATTCTTTAACCCCATCGAGCTATGTATCAAACAATAGACAAAGATAAAATTATACAATTTATTAAAACCAAAGGGCCGGTTATCCCAAAAGATCTTGTTAAATCTTTTGGCTCAGACACATTTATGATGGGTGCAACATTATCAGAGCTTGTTGCAAATGGAAAGCTTCTCATAACAACTGTTAAGATTGGCGGTAGCCCTTTTTATTATCTTCCTGAACAAAAAGCAAGATTGCAGGAACTTAATAAACATTTAAATGAAAAAGACATCAAAGCCTATAACTTATTAAAAGAAAAAAAGGTATTGAAGGATAATGAATTAACACCCTTATTAAGAGTTTCTCTGCGTTATATCCCTGATTATGCAAGGCCTTTACAGGTTACTGTTGACAATACGACTGAATTATTTTGGGGTTGGTATTTATTGGCGCAGGAAGAATGCGTTGCATTTATACAGCAGCATCTAATGCTTAAACAACCACAGGATGAACTACAAAAAGAGATTAAACCCGATTTAAAGGCAGAACCTCTCATTATACAAAAAACAATCTTGAAAGAATATCCTCTTACTGAAATTAATCAATCAGAGAAAGAAACAATTAAGGCAATAACTGATGAAGAGAAAGATAAAGGAGAAAAAGATACAGAAAAAATTAAGAAAAAACAATCTGCTTTAGGGATTTCTGGAATCTCAGAATCATTTATTCAAGATAATATTAAAGAAGTTAAAGAGCAGCAATCATTACAATCATTAACCAAGCCACAAACCAATATTAAACATGACTCTATTAAAGATGAACTATTTTTAAAATTAAAACTATATTTTAATGAGAATAATATAACTTTTGGTGATGTCGAGATTATTAAAAAAAATAAAGAAATTGATTGTATGGCAGAAGTGCCTTCGCCTGTTGGCAAAATAGAATATTTGTGCAAAATAAAAACAAAGAAAAAGTGCAATGAAGGAGACTTAGCGAGCGCTTATGTCAAAGGCCAGAAAAAAAATCTGCCTGTTTTGTTTATAACAACCGGCGAGGTTACTAAAAAAGCGCAATCTATATTAACTACAGAATTTAGAAATATGAAAATAGTGTTTTTGAATTAAATATACTAAAACGGAAATGAAATTCCGAACTTTCATTTCCGTTTTGTATATACAAACCATAATTAGTTAGAAAAACTAATTATGGTTTAGTATATTATAAAACTTAAAACTATACTATTATCGAGTTTGTTTAGAAAGAAAATAATGGGGTGAATTTTATGAAAAAGATAGTAAAAATAGCATTCTGTGTTATTCTGATGATTTTTATTTTTGTTTTAGGTTGTGCAAAGCAATATGTATGCACAGACGGAACAACAGTTAATGATGCTGTACAGTGTAAAACTGAAACACCGCAAGTTTCCGAAGAGACAAATAATATTCCATCAGAGCAAACACAGGAAACAAAATCAGCTGAAATACCAAAAGAATCTGTTAAAGAAACACAGCAAGAAGCAAAGCCGCAGTTGGAGTTAACACAGGCACAAAAAGATATCCTTAAAGAAATGTTAATGACGCAGAAAACAGCGATATTCCCTCAAATGTTAGGCATTAATGATCAAGTTCCTGTCGGTGGGGCATATACATATGCCTTCGGCATAAAAAATACTAATGTTAAACCTGCAACGTTTAAATATACCATCCAACTGCTTGAATCAAAAACCGTTTCTTTAAGCAATGGTGGCGCAGATGATACTGTACTTAGCTGGTTTTCAAAGTATACTGATACTAACAAACAATACACTTTAGGAAAAAATGAAATTGCTTATATCCCTTTAATTGTTTCGATTGGTGAGAAAGCAAACAATGAAGGCAAGCTTACCTTTGCCGGTACATACAAATTTAGGCTTAAAACAGAAACAGTAGAAGAGCCGTTTACACATGATTATCATTTTTTTGATTTTACACTAATAGTTAAGTGAGTTTTGTACAATTCAATTATCAAACAATTATCAACACATCATCAACACATTATGCGTTACTAAACATTACTAAAATGGGCATAGCAATTAAAGATTTGATTATATCAAAAGAAATAAGCATGAATGATTTAAATAACAAAATTCTTGCTGTTGATAGTTTTAACATGCTGTACCAATTCTTGACAACAATACGTTCTTCCGACGGAAGTTTATTGACAGACAGCAAAGGTAATGTGACATCCCATCTAATTGGCTTATTTTCGCGTGTGACAACATTTATGGAACTTGGTTTAAAACCTGTGTTTGTTTTCGATGGTCCTCCCCCTAAATTAAAAATATATGAAAGAAAAAGAAGATCTGAACTGAAAGCAGAAGCAAAGAAAGAATATGAAATCGCAAAAGAAAGGGAAGATATTACTTCAATGAAAAAATATGCAGCAAGAACAACTAAATTAACAAGTGAAATGGTTGATGATGCAAAAGAACTTATAACTTGTTTAGGTTTGCCTATTATTCAGGCAGCTTCAGAGGGAGAAGCACAGGCAGCATACATTGTCAAGCAAAATGACGCATTTGCCAGTGTAAGCCAGGATTTTGATTCTTTGTTGTATGGTGCACCCAATATAATTAGAAATTTATCAATCGCAGGAAAAAGAAAAAAAAACAGTGCATTAGGATATACTGCTATTAAGCCGGAATTAATAAACCTTGACGATAATTTGAAGTCTTTGGGCATTTCAAATGAGCAATTGCTTATTTTATCAATGCTCGTCGGCACTGATTACAATATTGGCGGAATAAAAGGTATTGGTCCACAAAAAGCATTAAAGTTAGTTAAGCAATACAAACATGCCAAATCACCAGAAGATTATAATCTACTTTTCAAAGAAGTCAAATGGCAGGATTACTTTGATTATCCATGGCAGGATGTTTATGAAACTTTCAGGCAAATGCCTGTTGAAAAAACCTATTCTATCAAGTTTGCCAAACCCGAGCCAAATAAATTAATGGCATTTTTATGCGATAAGCATGATTTTGATAAAGAAAGAGTAGAAAAAACCTTGGCTAAGCTGATGGAAACAAAAGATATGAAACAGAAAGGTTTGGGAGAGTTTTTTTGATTTTTAAGACCATATAAACATTGGCAATAAAATGATATATTAATTGATTATTCTATAACTGTTTAAAACCATTTAAATCTCTTTTTGCAACAGAATTCTGTTTTCTAAAATATCTTCTTTTTTAATAACATCAACAAAATTATATCCATATTTTACAAGATAATTTAACATTTCCCGTCGTCTGTTTCTTGTTTTTATTCTTAATTGCCTGTAACCTTTTTTCTTTGCCCATGTTTCAAGATACTTTATCATGGCTTTTAATGCACCTTTCCCTCTGTATTTTGGATCTACCGCAGCCATCCAGCAATAAAATGAACCCTTGCCAAATCTGTCATATGCAACAATGTAGCCAATTGGCAGTTCTTTTATGTGCACTTGGAGATAAGACACAATAATCAATCTCTTTTTATCGCCACATCTTTCTTTGAAATATTCTTTATTATAAGAAGTGTCAAACTCTAAAATGGTTTTGTTTACTTTCACAACATCATCAAATGTGGCTTCTTTTACTATCACTTTTTTTTGCATAAAGTTTAATGAATAGCCATAATTATATAAATATTTAGTAAATTTGCTATAAATTAGTGTCTATACAATAATAAATATCAATAACTTTAAAAACAATAATAATAAAAATAAGAGTAAATAGATAAATCTATCAAAAAAAGAGGCAGATTATGGCTATTAAAGATTGGGTAAAAGAGAAAACTAGTGATTTATCTGATAGATATGGCTCTTGGAAACAGGAAAGAAAAGAGAATAATCTGCGAAAAAAAGAGCTTAAGGAAAAGGAGAAAGAAGCAGAACTTAGTGAAAAAGAAAGAGAAGAGCTTGAAAAACTGTCACCAATCAAAACAGGCACGAAAAAAGCATTTTCTAATGCAACTGGATTATTAGCCGGCATCTTTAAGCGCAATAAAGATAATTCTTCACCATCATCGTTCCATTCTACTGAATCATCTATCAAATGGAGAATTAATCTTTTTATATTATTTTCTTTATTGTTTCATTTTCTTATCTTGGTTCAGATAACCAACTTATGGACAAAATTATTTATTAATTTTGTTTTGGCAATTATTGTTTATTTTGCATTTATTCCTGACGAAGAAAGAACAGAAAGTATAAAAGAATTGTTTGTAGTAATATCTCTTTATTTAACATGGGACTTTTTTAGTTCACATTTCTACCAAGCAGGCAATGGTATTTTATATGGTTATGTATTTAATCCCTTTTTCACACCATGGTGGTTTTATTATGCTGTACTTGTAAAAAGCAAGGCAAGAACCAGAATAAGTATCCTGCTAATATTAGCAATTATTTTATTCTGGTTAGGCGCTTTATTCTCTTCTGTTTATGTTTCTCAAATGGGAATTGAAGAAAGAGGATTAATGCTCACACAGGCGCATTCAGACAACCTAAAATTGGTTGTTGAAAAATCCACAGAGTTCTGGAAAAATATTGCTTCGACAATAGCCAAATCAGTATTTAACATCAAACTGTTCTGGCAGCAAAGAATGGAGATGGCGACAGGCGCAGATTATTATGCAGGAAGGATAGAACAATCTAAAGGCGAACCATTAGGCGTCACAATCGAAGAAGTTAAGGCAGCTGACTATGAATTTGAGCCAGACGAACAAATAAATGTTTTTGGAATAATCAAGGCAAGAACCCTAGACGACGGCATAATTATTAAACCAGGCTGTTACTTGGGTTATAAAACAGATTATAACCAAAAATTTATTGAAGGTGATATTGGCCCTGAAAAAGAATATATTATCTTTGACATGGGTGAACAGGATGTTGACTGCAGGTTCCCGCCAGCAATTGAAGAGCCAGAAATTATCAAACAATCCAATCAAGTTGCATTAACAGCAAGCTTTAATTTTGAAACTATGGCTTATTTAAAGACTTATTTTATGTATCAAGACAGGTTAAGAAGCCTGACAAGATTGGGCATAGATCCTTTAGATGAGTTTGGAATCAAAGACAAAAATCCAACAGCAGTATTTACTAATGGTCCTGTGATGTTAGGCATAGGGACTAAAAAACCACCACTGGGTGTTGGCGGTGCTGGAATGAGTGGTTTAGGCGTAGGCGATATCAGCGGCACATCAGAGAATCTTGTCAGGATAGGCGTTACTATCGACAATAATTATGGCTGGAAAGGCAAAATAAAAAGAATAAATCAAGTTATTATAGAAGTTCCAGATTCAATGGAAATATTATTTGACACATGCAGTCATCCATTCACTGTTTATGGTGATAAAAATAATCTAAATAACTGTGTTAATGATTATGTTTCACACAGCAGCAAACCCTTTATAGAATGTGCAGAAAAATTATCATCTGACTTTGACAGATATGAACCTCAAAGTGTAGAAACTGCTAAAAAGAATACAGAAGTAATCAGTTGTGTGACTGAGACCTGCGCAAAAGAGTTTGATGGGTTTGTTGGTTACTCATTACAGACAAGCGCAGTTGGAAAAGGATTGGAGAACATAAAAACTTATAAAACATTCAGCTGCAAATTCAGTGTTAATGATCCTGAAAAATTATTAGGAACTGCGCCCATTACACCTATTTATTTCAGGGCAAGAACAAGATATGATTATGAAATAGAAAAAACAACATCTGTCAAAGTTAAAAAAATTCTTGATGGTTATGGCTCTAGCTTTGTACAACATAGTAATGTTGGTCAGATTAATTCAGAAGATGCATTCCAATCAATAGCACAAAAAAGCTGGAGTTCTATCATTAAGTTTTCATCCTCTCCTGAAGAGCAATGTACGATTTTTGCGTTAATTGCAGATACAAGCGGAGGCGATTCATACTTTAATGCTGATAATAGAAAAGGTATACTTGGCTTAAGTCCAGATATCTCAAATGCCATTGCAAAAAAGTTTGGTGAACAAAACCCTAACCTTTTCGATGCTGATACTAACATTAAATATGGCATTCAATTATGGAATGATATTAAATCAAAGAGCACTGAACATTTAAGTGATATTCAACCACAAACCCTCGACAATCAGGATGCGATTGTTGTATTTACAGATACCCTCAAAAATGACAAATTAACTTACGATGCTGTTATTCCATTATCAGACACCACAGATACTACAAATAATGCGCAATCTTCCTGCAGCGGCGAGAAACCTTACTTGTGCGAAACAAATGCCTTCTACAAAACGTATCATGGTTTCCTGCTTAATATTGAAAGTTACAAAGAATACTGCAAGAAACCAGAGATACAGTCAGGTTTTAACACTATCAAAGAATTAGAAGAGATTAATACCAATAATTTTTGGATTTCTAAAAGCATTAAGGTTACGCAGACAGCAGACGAGATTGAACAGGGTATGGAAAAGAATGGTTATAGTGTTAAGATTACTAAAAGCATAAAGCCAAACAGCGAACATAATCTTGTTACTATCAAAGTTTTCAAGAATAATAAAGATAATAACTATAATAATAATAATAATAATAATAATAATAATAATAACAAAGAATTGCTCTCAAAAACATTTGACATATATAAAAGCCAAACATTAGATTCAAATTGGTATCATGATTCCAGCTACCCATTTATCAGAGTTGCGCTTAAATCAAAAAATTCAGACAATACTGAATTTGTATTTGAAATACAATATTTTGATATGACAAGAGTCTTGGTTGATTTAAGCTATAATTCTTTGTTAAAAACCAAACAAATGATCTGGCAGGATAATGAAGATGTTGTTGTTTATGGACAATATAACGCCCCCTCAAAAACATTGGAATTTTATGATAATAATGGTAAAAAGTTTTGTGTTCTAAATGTTAAAACATCTTCATCATGCTCAAATATACCGCAAGTTAAGATTTATGAATTAGCGTCAGGAACAAATTATTTTAAAGGTTATATAGAATACAATCCAAAATAAAAAAAATAGTCTTATAACACTAAAAAGGTAAGAATATGTTAACTATGCCAAGAAAATTATATATTAAATTGATATACACAAGAATGATAATATTATTACTTATTTTAATCTTCACACTAATCTTCACATTGTTAACTGCATGCAGTGGTGGCTATGGCGACGAGAAACATGTACTGGATATAGAATTTCATAAAGGAACAAATGGTGTTGATTTCGATATTATTGGTTTAATGCCTGAAATTTATGAAGATACTGCATTTAAATTGGCTGTGAACATATTTAATAAAGGTGCATATGACATTCTTCCAGGGCAGGGGTATGTGAACATAAATCTTGAAAGGGATTATATGTGTCTTTCAGATCCGGGCGCTAAACAATGTTCAGACGGAACAGATACAATAAGAATGCTTGGTGAAAGTTTGCAGGAACAGCAGTTAAAAGGCAAATCAATGGCAAATCCACCAGGTGATTTTGAATTAATAGAATATTATGTTCTTACCAGACCAATTGACAAGCAGAGTTTTGAACACACTTCAAACATAGGTGTAAGTGCCTGCTATCAATATAAAACAGATTTGATTACAGAAGTATGCATTGACCCGTTTTTTTATGAATTGGGTGTGATTGAAAAACCATGCAAAGTCGAGAGTAAAAGTTTCTCAGGCCAAGGCGCTCCATTGGCAATCACAAAAATAGAAACACAGATGTTATCAGAAGGAAAAAATTCAGTCAGACCAATGTTTATTATTACCTTACAAAATTCAGGAAACGGCGAAGTCATACACAAAGATATGATTGACAAAGTTTGTACATCTTCTCATCTGCCATCAAATGCGTTTAATGTTATCCATCTCAAAAGTGTTGAATTTTTGAATGGCGTATACAAATTTGACAGAGACGACGAGAATAGCAATATTGAATGTACATTCTCAAATAAACAAAAAGAAACAAAACTGAAAAATAGAAAGGCTGAAATAAAGTGTATTACTAAACAGCCAATTACTGCAGATATTGGCACAATCTCGACGCAAATGAAGATAGTTGTTGATTATGGCTATACATTATCAAAATCTCAGCAAATAAAAATAAAGCGATTTGGCACTTATGGTTAGAAATATTAAAAATGATTAAAAACTATTAAAAACTATTAAAATGATGAATAATATAGGTAATACACTTCATAATAAAACAATGCAATCTAATAATAAAAAAATATCTCATTTAAGTAACTATATCCTTATTTTATTACTTTTATTATTTTCATTATTTTTAATTTCCTGTTCAATTCAATCATCAAAAGATTATGGTACAGGAACAGAAGGCATTAGAATTGAAATGTTAGACGTAAACAAAGGAGATAGGTTTATACAAGGCCAAAATCTTAACATAGTGCTTGAAATAAGCAATCAGGGCAGGTATGACGAGCCAATGGGACATATTGCCATAAGTGGTTATGACCCGTCTGCAATATTTTTTAGCGAGCAAAAAAAAGAGCTGCCTTTTCTTTTAGCCAAAAATCAATATACTGATGGCGAATCTAAAATTATCAAAATAGAAGAGTTGCAGCCATTAAAAGTGCCTTATGGCTCTTCTTACAAAACAAATATTATGTTCAGTACTTGTTATAATTATCAAACCAAAGCAACCTTGCCTGTTTGTATTATCCCTAATATAGACGAATATGTTAAAGGCACATCAACCTGCAGGATTGAGCCAACTTCTTTATCAACACAAGGAGCACCAGTTGCAGTAACTTATATTGAGCCAAGCATGAGTAATGACCAATTACAGTTTTTGATACATATTGCTAATGTCGGCAAAGGAGTAATTATCAAAGAAGACCATCTTAATGACTGTCCAACAAATATAGGTTTAACTGATATTGATGAATTAGTCATTGAAGCAAGAATATCTGCGTTAGGCTATGCAGAATGTACAAACAATGGCAGAGTAAAATTAATTGACGGGAAAGGCGTTGCATTATGTTACCTTCCTAAAGGATTTGGAACCTACTCATACACCACTGAAATGGAGATTACACTTAATTATGGGTATAGCACTTCAATAAACAAACAAATAGAAGTTATAAACCCGTTTTATACTGGCCAAGAACAAAACAGTGGGTGGGAATAGGTTTACTCAGTTTCAGAATAAAAACATATAACTGGAAAAACACTTAATTTCAATTAAGAAAGAGAAGAAATTGCATGAAACAATGCGTGAATACAACTAAACAACCAAAAATTTATATATTCATAAATAAAAAGATTTATTAAGGATAAATATACTTAACCTTAAAAGGCTTATTAAGATTAGATAATAAAAGTAAAATTACTAAACTGATTAGAAAAAGAGGAGGATGAACATGAAATTATTAAGATACTTAATTATTGGTGTTTTAGCTTTATCTTTAATTGTTATTGGATGCACTAACAGATTGGAGTCAGGTGTTTCTTCGCCGTATATGGGTGGCAGTGAAGGTTTAATTTCACAATTTGAAGATGTTGGCTCGTTAATCAGTCAGTCTGGTTTGCCAGAAATATGGGAAGATCAGGGTATTCCTGTTGTAGTGAGGGTTAGCAACAGAGGAGAATATACTGTTCCAGCTGGCATGGTTCAGTTTGCTATTAAAGGCATAAAAATTCCAGAAGATTTCCAAGGTATAGAACCAGTTAAAACAAATTCTAAAGAGATAGAAAAGGTTTCTGAATATCTGCCAGACGGTGGTGAGGAATTAGTTGATTTCGGTGAGGCATTTTATGTAAGCGGCGTCAAAGGAACATTCTACGATGCTAATGTATTTGTCGAATACACTTATCCTTACGAGCAGACAATAGTTGTGCCAAAAGTTTGTTTCAAAGGTAATCCTTATGAAACTACGATATGTAATATTGACGAAGGAAAACAAGGATTTATCTCTGGCGGACCATTGCAGATAGGTACAGTTATTCAAAGACCTGCTGGCAAAGGAAGAATCAGTTTGGAAATACCTATCAGAAATGTCGGCGGCGGCAAGGCAAAAGCAAGCGATAGCACATTCGAAGAATTTTCGCCAATGTACGACGAGGTTTTAATGCAGGTTCCAGACGGATGGGAATGCACTGCAAAGGGCACTGGTGACTTAGTAAGAATTACTAAAAACGGTGAAACAGTAATCAGATGCAAGTATGGATTCTTAAATCCTATTGCTGAAAATGAGATTTACACAAGCACCTTTGACTTGAAACTAACTTATATCTACTGGGACTTTGTAAGCCAAACAGTGAGAATAAGAGAAAATCCTGAGCTGACGTAGATTTTTCTATTCTTTATTCTTATTTTTTATTTTCTTGTCTTCCAGAACTTATTAATCGTTATCTATATTTCAATCTATTTTAAATTACACAGCGTAAAATTCGCCAATAACGCCTCTAACTGCAGATACTCATCACTGCCTTCTGTCATTCTAAACTCAATCTCTCCGCATTTGTCTATCATATGCACTTTCATTCTGTCGTCAATATTGAGATCTAAAATCTGTTTTTGAATCTGTTTGATTATATCCTGGCCGCTTAACCCATACTTCAGCATTATGTCTAAAAGCTTGTTTCTTGCATCAATAAACCTGTTCTTTACTGCAAGCTCAAGGATATCCTTGACTTCCGCAGGCTTCGCGATAGATGCCATTGAAAATACTAATTCTTCTGTTATTTTTTCATCAAGTGCAGCGCAGCTTTGAAGTATATTTTCTAATTTTCGGCAGTCGCCTTCGCTGATTTCAAACAATGCTTCTTTTGCTTTTGAGTCAATCTTTAATTTTTCTTTTCCTTCAATATTTTCTATGATTGCCAAAACATCCTTTTTCTCCAATGGCCTGAATCTAAACAAAGTGCATCTACTTTGAATAGGATCAATAATCTTTGAAGAATAATTGTTTGAAAGTATAAACCTGCAAGTTGTGGTATAATTCTCCATGGTTCTTCTTAATGCCTGCTGTGCTTCTTTTGTAAGAGCATCGCTTTCATCCAGAAAAATTATTTTAAAAGGCACATTGCCTAGTGCACGTGTTCGCGCAAAATCTTTGACCTTGTGTCTCACGACATCAATTCCCCTTTCATCCGACGCATTCAGCTCCAAGAAATTCTGTCTCCAGTTTTCGCCAAACATTTTCTTCGCAACAACTATAGCCATTGTTGATTTGCCTGTACCAGCAGGACCAGAGAACATTAAATGCGGCATATTACCCTGCTTGATGAATGCCTGAACCTTTTTTTTAATATCATCCTGTCCTTTTATTTCTGTGAATGTGCCTGGTCTGTACTTCTCTATCCATATCGCTGTATCTTTCTGCACATTATTATCATTGTCTGCATCTTTGTCTTTTTCCATGTGTTTCAAGACAGCCAACATGTTTAAATATTTATTGGAAATGGAAAAGATTCTTTCTAACATAACAAGAATTTGCCCTTTTGTATGTGTTCGCCTATCCTCGCCATAAATGGCGAGGTTTTAGGCTCACATTATATAGGGCAAATTCTTGGGATAATTGAAGGCGTAACGCCATCGCCCCAAGGGGTGAGGTTATACGCCTTCAATTATATAATCAGTAAAAATTCCAATCGCAGCAGAGCTGCGAGATTTAAAACCCATTATCATTGAATTAAACTATCTTTTTCGTTTATAAGCGAAAACATTATAAACATTTTAATTCTTATTAGAACTATGACTACTGATATTAAAAAACTAGTTGTTGAAGAATTTTCAGGTGAAAATGCTCAACTACTTTATATCAAAAAAGCAAAAGAGGGGTTATGGATTTCTGAACTTCACTTTATTAAAAAATACTTTAAAAAGAAAAACGCAAAACTCTTAGATATTGGTTGTGGAACTGGAAGAACAACAATACCACTCTCCAAAATGTGTTTCAAAATAGTTGGCATAGATCTTGTTCCTGCAATGATTATAAATGCAAAGAAAATTGCCAAAAAAATGAATTTGAAAATAGATTATAGAATTGGCGACGCCACCAATCTCAACTTTAATGAAACCTCCTTTGATTATGCTCTTTTTTCAAATCAGGGATGGACACAAATTCCCAATAATATGAACAGATTAAAAGCACTTAAAGAAGTGCATAGGATCTTGAAAAAGGGGGGAATTTTCATATTTACAGCGCATCCGAGAGTTTTTAATTTAGAATTTTCTTTTTTCTGGATTAAACATTGGATAAGGTTTTACATATTGAAATCATTAGGATTTAATATTTGGGAGCAAGATTTTGGCGACAGGTTTTTTGACAGAGAATCAAGTGATAACAAAAAGACTTACAAAACACAGCAATATATCCATATCCCCTCTGTAAAAGAAGTTGAAAGAGAAATTAAAAAGACAGGATTCAAAATTCTCGAGACAAATGGAAACTTGCAAATTTCTAAAACAGACGTTAGAACACACCCACCTATTTTTTATGTATGTCAAAAGTGATATCTTCTAAGATTTACAACCAAAATATATCATATAATGTAATAAGAAGTATTATTATGCTTGTGATAGCACCTAATAATGCAAGAAATGGAAATCTTCCAATATTCAAAGGTGCTTTAAAATAATGGCCTGCTTCCAATTCCTTTCTTTTTTTCTTACTATCAGTGTACCTTGATTTTATAAGCGCAACATTAACCATAGTAAAAACACTTAACACAACAATGTCTGTCAATTGCGCTGCTATTTTTATTTCAGTAACTAACAGAAAAATAATACCAATCACTGCAACAATTAAGATTGAATTATATGGTGTTCTTGTTTTTCTATTAATCCTACTAAAAAAAGTTAATGGATTTATATCTCTGCTTATGCTGTAAAGAACCCTTGTTGCAGCTATAAACACCAATAAAACAGTATTGAATGTTGAAAACAATGCAATGATAGAAAAATAATTTCCTATATCTGAATTTAATGCTGTTTTTACAACCAGGCTTAATGGGGCATTTGTTGAGGATAATTCGTTATAAGGAACAATGCTGACAACAGAAATCGCAACAAGGACATATAATATTGCACTGATTATCATGCCTAAAATCAATCCTTTTGGAATTATAATTCTTGCATGTTTTGTTTCTTCACTTAAATTTACCATACTTTCAAAACCTAAATATGCAAAAAAGATTATACCTATTGCTGAAAAAATCCCAAACATACCTTTTGCAGCAGAATATTCAAAATAATCAACTTTTCCAAAGAATTTTACACCTAACACTAAAATTATTATTAAGCCAATAACCTCGAAAAAGGTTGCAATAAAATTAAACCACATAGTAAATTTGACGCCGATGTAATTGATAACAGCAACAATTAATATTAATATAATCGCTGCCCAAAGCGCTGGCAATGATGTTAATGCATTAAAATATCCGCCAAAACCAAAAGCAATGGTTGCGCTGCTTAAAATCCCTATAAGGACAATCAGCAACCCTATTATAGTTCCAATCTTTTTATTGAAAATATTAGATAAATAAACGTACTCCCCGCCTGTTTTAGGATATCTTGACGACAATTCACAATAACTTAATCCAGTAAATGAAGCAATTATTGCCGCAAGTAAGAAGCTCAGCCAGAGCATATTGCCGCTGTAACCTGCGCCTTTACCAATTAATGCGTAAATACCTGCGCCGACAATAATACCTGTAACAGCGCACGTGATCCAAAATAAGTTAAGAGTTCGTTTTAATTTAATCATTAATTCATTTATATTATTGAATCTTTTTAAATTTATCTTATTTGGAAAAGCGAATACTGTGACCTTAAGGTCACAGATGGGTCTTTTCTATAAAAATAATGCCGACTTCATCGGCATTATTAGACTTGACGAGCAGTGCTCGTCAAGAATTTAAAAATGCCAACATTAAATACTGCAACCTTCAGGTTGCAGATTGTCGGCATTTTTTTTATTTTAGTTCCCGGCATGTCCAACCCGTTCACTATGATAAAACGGTTATTCTTTCTTCGTTTTTCGTTCTTAGTTACGAATGACGAATAGCGAAGAACGAATAACTAATAATTTTTCATGAGACGGTGGACTGCGTCCCACAAACGGATTGAGAGCGGTAAACTGAATTGTGAGCGAGAAAAAGATATTAATCAGCTAAACAAAACATGAAATTTTAAAAAATTATACAAAACAAATAGAAATATACTAAAAATAAAATATAAACACTTAAACAATATCTTCTTCAGCAATAACCAAGTAATCACCAATTGCAATTACTGCGCTGAATGGGATAAGAATATTACCTTCTTTATCTTTTTCCAGCTCTAATTTTTCAGTGTAAGGTGTTGGGTTCACTAATACTATATGTATTAATTCGCCAGATCTTGTTTCAAATACTAAATCACCAACTTCACCAAATCTTTTTGCTGATTTTGATACAACTATCTTCCCTAACAACTGTTTTGAAAACTTCTTTTCTTCTTCTGCCATTATAATCCCCTCTAAGTAATAATTATCCTTTTTGTTCTTAATAACATTTATGGTTGACTATTCCGAGAGTTCTTTTTGTATATAAATGTTTCGCTGGTTAAAGCTATATTTCCCAGATGTTCTATAAGAAGTGTTCTTTAACTAATTTTTAGATAATTCTTAAACATTAACCTAATATCTTCACTTTTCCATTACTTGTATCTATCTCTATAATATCCCCTGTTTTTATTGTTCTTGTGGCATCCTTTGTTCCAACAATACAAGGTAAGTTTAATTCTCTGCTTATAACAGCAGCATGACTGCAAATACCACCTTCATCTGTAACAATTCCAGACGCTTTTTTCATGATTACAACCATATTTGGTGTAGTC
Organism: Candidatus Woesearchaeota archaeon; assembly: GCA_018303325.1. Taxonomy (GTDB): domain Archaea; phylum Nanobdellota; class Nanobdellia; order Woesearchaeales; family DSVV01; genus JACQSP01. Next base: position 31,832 of record JAGVYH010000067.1, on the reverse strand, counting down.
ATTGTGGTAACTAATATCTCTCCTTTCTTAAACTCACTTAAATCTTTAACAAAACCAGCCAAATCAGTTACCAGCACAACCCTTGCTGTACCTTTTGTTATTCCTTTAACATTTCCAGAGGATGCTGTCATACCTTTAAGCTCTTTTGTCAATGAGTCTCTTTTTCTTAATAGTTGTTTAATTAACCCTTCAGCTTCACTGCCGCTTTTAAACAACAGTTTATTGTCATGAAAATAGCATGCAAAACATATTTTTCTTCTAGTAATTTCGTCTTTTTTCAAACAAATTCCTTTAATGATTAATCTTTCAATGTCTTCATGATAATAACTCTTCATGAAATCATGAATAGAAATATTAGCCAGTCCACTTAACTTCTTAAACAGAGATAATGCCAGAAACTCTGCTCCACTCCAGCAATTCTTTAATTCAAACCTGTCTATTGCATGTTTTTGCAAAATTTGTGCATAATATCTTAATTTTTTATCAAATTTAGGAAATATGTTTTTCTGCCTGTTCTTTATTTCATTAAGATGAATATATGTTTTTTTAACTTCATCTCTTAATTCGTGAATAGATTCTTCTTTAGCTTTATTCCTTAAATAATCCAACACAAACTTTTCATCATAAGTATTAAAGAAAAAAGAAGCATATTTTTTAGCATGCTGCATTAATATTTTATCATTATATTTTTTCGAAACAAGTTTTAACCATCCAACTTTTTCTCTCTGAATCAAGTCCTGTTTTGTTGGTGTTATAATTAAAATATATGTCTCTTTCTCTTTTTTCTCGTCGTTAATTTCAAAAAGTAAATTTTTAATTTGCTGTTCAACATAATATGTTCCATTTGGAGCGGAAATTGTGAACATACCCCTTATTTCCACAAGAGAATGATAATAATCTTTGAACAGTTTAAGTAACCTCTTTCTGCTAACTTTTTCAAAATTTGTTTTTTCAATATCTTTTATTATTTTATAATACCTTTGTCTAATTTTCTTAGATTCAAGAAATACTTTTGTTACAAATTCAGAGCTTTTATGTTTTTCACTTGCATCTCTCCATGCTTTCAGATGATCTTCTCCAAAATAATTATTAGACATTCCATTAATCCAAAACTGAAGATGATTATTGAAATTCGCTGCAAAACCCATTGTTGATGGATCTTTTCTATAAAAAGAAATCTCCTGTGCAAGACCATTTAATAAACTTTCAGTCTGACCCCAGCAAAACGAAAACTTGAACATTTAATCACCTTTTTAGCTTGTTTTTCTTTCTTAATTTAAAACTTTAATGTTTACTTTATCTTTTACAACAAAAATATTTATATACTTACTATAAACAATACATTTAACATGAAAACAGAAGAACAAATTAAGCTAGTAAAAGAAGTCGGAGAAGAGATTCTTACAGAGGAAGAGCTAAGAGAGCTTTTTGAAAAGAAGAAGCATCCTGTTGCTTATGACGGGTTTGAGCCTTCAGGAACTAATATTCACATCGCTCAAGGTTTATTGAGAGCTATTAATATTAACAAAATGACCAAGGCAGGGGTTAAATTTGTTATGCTAGCTGCTGATTGGCATGGCTGGGCTAATAACAAGTTAGGCGGAGATTTAGAGAAAATCAATATTGTCGGCGATTATCTTATAGAAGTGTGGAAAGCATGCGATATGGATTTAGAAAATGTTAAGTTCATGAGAAGCACAGATTTAATCAATAATGGCACATACTGGAAAACAGTTATGCAAATAGCAAGAAATTCTACTGTTAATAGAATAGTTAGATGTTCTCAAATAATGGGAAGAAGCGAGAAAGATGCTCTGCAGGCATCACAAATATTTTATCCTTGCATGCAATGCGCTGATATATTTGAAATTGGCGCTGATATAACTCAATTAGGTATGGATCAGAGAAAGGTTAATGTTCTTGCACGAGAAATTGGGTCAAAATTAGGATTCTGGAAACCTGTTGTCGTAAACCATCACATGCTTCAAGGTCTTTTGCAGCCACCAGGACAAGATGTTTCTCAGGAAGAAAGAATGATGGCAATGAAAATGTCCAAGTCTAAGCCAGACAGCGCAATATTCATGAATGATAATGCCGAAGATATAAAACGAAAAATATCTAAAGCTTACTGTCCGGAAAAACAGACATTTGAAAACCCAATCCTTGAATACTGCAAATATATTATTTTCAGTAAATTTGATAATTTTGTTATTGAAAGGCCTGCAAAATGGGGCGGGAATTTAGAATTTTGCAATTATGAAGAATTAGAACAGAAATTTGTCAACGGCGAGCTTCATCCTGCTGACCTGAAACAGGCTGTTGCAAGCCATCTTAACCAATTGCTTGAGCCAGTAAGAAACAAATTGAATCAAAGCAAAAAAGCCACAAAATTAGCAGAGCAGATAAAAGAATTTAATGTTTCAAGATAAATATACTATTGAGGGTTTTGAATAACTTATTAAAATAGTCAAAACCCTTAATAGAGCTCTTTGAAAAACCCATTTTTATAAAGTTTTTCAAAGTTCTCTATTTACTGATTTAAATTCATAAATAGATATGAACAATTAACTTCAACATGATACTAAAAAACAAGGTTTGTATAATCACTGGTGCCAGCAGAGGTTTTGGGAAAGAGCTGGCTATTTTATTAGGGCAAAAAGGATGCCGTCTTGTTCTTGCAGCACGGGAAGAAAATGAGCTAAAACTTGTTGCAGAAAAGATTAACAAACTTAAAGGAAATGCAAGATTCATTAAAACAGATATAACTAATTATAATGACATTAAACAAATAGTAAGTTTAACATTAACGGAATTCAAGACAATTGACATTCTTATCAATAATGCAGGAATAATGATTATCAAGCCATTTGAGCAGATGACGAGAAAAGAGTGCGAATATATTATTGACGTTAATTTAAGAGCTTTAATCAATCTTACTCATCTTGTTTATTTGCATATGCTTAAGAAAGGGAAAGGCCATATTATTAATATAAGCTCAATCGCAGGAAAAAGGCCGAGCATGAACAAAGCGCCGTATTGCGCCAGCAAATATGGTGTTACTGGATTTTCAGAAGCATTGGCTTTAGAATGTAAAAGTAAAGGAATAAAAGTAACCAATGTGTGCCCAGGCGCAATGAAAACACATCTTTTTGATAATGTCGATGCCAAATATAAAAAGAAATATGTTTTTATGGAGCCAAAAGAAGTTGCAATGGTTCTTGTTTCTGCCTTGGAAAGTAATGGTTGTCTTGACGAATTGATTATGACGCAAATGCAGTGATGATTATTATAATCTTGTGGATTATTATAAACTATAGTAAGTGACCTAAATTTTTAGACAAATCATGTCACTTACTATATTTGTCGGACATAACTATTTGTATAAGTATTTATGTCCGACATTATAATTATTATAATGTTTGGTTTATCATCATAATTATCTTTCAATTTTTTGATTTTACTTTTCAGTGTCTTTAATTATTTTTTCTTCAGTAGCTTGGCTTTGTTTAGCTTTTTCTGCAAAGACAATTATTCCCCACACCAAAAATATGATAATTGTTATCGTAACTCCAAGCAACAGATCTTTTCCTAGATTTTTGCTTATAAATAACTCACCGTTCCATAAATGATCGATAAATCCAAAAATTGCGCCGCCTGTCAAAAGTAAAAACAGATGTTTCTGTGTTTCATCATTTCCCAATAGTTTTATTTTTTTTCTTGATATTCCATGTACAATCGCAGCAATCGTCGGTATTATGTAACATACCATTTTATCCACCCCTTTATCATGCCGAACATATTTATGGATATATAAAAGCACGATAATGTTTCTATTATTTTGTGCTTTTAATATACTTTTGTACACAATAACTTTATATATCTTCTTATTTAAAGCATTTGCTAATGAACAATAAAATTAAAGAATTTCAAAAAAAATTAGTAAAGCTGAAACTGCCTTTGGCTTTAATATTCAGCACAAAACTAAAAGATCCTGCTTTTTTTTATTTCTCTAATATTAGCCCAGAATATGCATTGATGCTGATGTCTTCAAAATTTTTCCCACGAATTTATTGCTCATCTTTGGATTTTGAAGAATTAAAAGCCAGTTCAAGAATAAAACCATTTTTACAATTCAAAAAAAACACTCTCGAGCAGATTAAAAAATTAACAAAAACCCACAAAATAAAAAAAATAGGGGTTAATTTTTCATACTTAACTGTAAAGGAGCTTAAAAACTTAAAAAAATTATTTAAATGCAAATTTGTTGATATCTCCGACGAGCTGTTAAATCTCAGAGCTATAAAAACCAATGATGAAATAAATATTTACAAAAAAGCATGCAGATTAACTGAACAAATTTGGTCAAAAGCATTAGCACAAATCCAGCGCAAAAAACTAAATACAGAAGTCCAGGTTAAAGAATTTATTGAACAGCAGATAAAACTAATTAATCATGCTCCTTCGTTTCCAACAATTGTCGCTTCTGGAAAAAATGCAGCTATACCGCATCATGTTACTAACAACGATAAGCTTAATGGTTTCTGCATAATTGATTTTGGGATAAGGTACAAAGGATATTGCACAGATGTTACAAGAACAATATTTATCGGCAAGCCCACTAATAAAGAAGAAAAATTTTATAATCTTGTTTATGAAACAAAAGAATGCGCTGCAAACAAAATAAGCTCTGGAGAGAAAATCCTTAATGTTGTAAAAACAGCGAGAAAACATCTTGGGAAATATGACAAATATTTTACACATGGTTTAGGGCACGGCATTGGTTTAGAGATTCATGAACTGCCTAACCTTAAAGAAACATCTAAAGAGAAATTTGAGAATGGAATGATATTTACTATAGAGCCAGGCATTTATTTTAAACTTAAGTTTGGTATAAGAATAGAAGATGATTATTTATTGGAAAGAAATAAACTTATTCGACTGACAAAAGCGCCGAAAAAGCTTGTTGTCGTGTAATTATTAAGAGTTTATAGTTAACTTCATATATTCTAAACCAAATAAATCAGCACAAACTTTATAAATATATAAATCAAACCTGAAGTCATGGACACAAAAACATCAGATGCTCTTGATCATGTAATGTACAATTATACTGCCAGTTCTCATCGTTTGGAGTCAGAAAACAAGCTTCTTCGAGAGACAGTTACGCAATTGCAAAAAGAATTGAAACGATTAAGAGAGCCAGCTTTAATGGTTTGCGAGGTTTGTGATATCATAGAAGACAAAGCAATCATAAGAACACCAAACGGCAACCAATTTCTTGTTAATATTGCAAGTGATTTAAAGGGTTTAGCGCCTGGAGACAGTGTACTGACAGAACAAAAAAATCTTAACATAATCCAAAAAATCTCATCTACAACTAAATTCAATGTTGAACGCTTTGTGATCATAGAAAAACCAACAACAACATGGGCTGAGGTTGGTGGTTTAGAAGCCCCAATTAATGAAATCAAAGAGGTTATTGAACTGCCATTATTAAAGCCGGAATTGTTTAAAAAAATAGGTATCACTCCACCAAAAGGCGTTTTGCTTCATGGTCCTCCAGGCACAGGCAAAACTTTGTTAGCAAAAGCAGTTGCCAACTCAACTAAAAGCACGTTTATAGAAATTGTAGCTTCTGAGCTTGTCCAAAAATTTATTGGAGAAGGTGCAAAGATGGTCAAAGAAATGTTTGATCTAGCAAGGGCTAAAGCGCCATCTATTGTTTTTATAGATGAAATTGACGCATTAGCAGCGAAAAGAATAGAGATTGGGACAAGCGGCGAGAGAGAAGTTCAAAGAACTTTTATGCAGTTCCTAGCTGAGATGGACGGATTCAAAAGCTTAGACAATGTAAAAATTATAGGATGCACTAACAGAAAAGATATTCTTGATCCTGCAATTTTAAGGCCTGGCAGGTTTGACAGGCTGATAGAAGTGCCTTTGCCAACAAAAGCAGGTGTTGAGCAGATATTTAAGATTCATACAAAAAACATGACCATTGACAAGACAGTTAAATTAAATATTCTTATTAAAAAAATGGATAGTTTCTCTGGCGCAGAAATTAAGGCAGTATGTACAGAAGCAGGTTATTTTGCCATACGTAATGACAGAACAACAATATGCCAGACAGATATTCTAAGTGCAATTGAAAAAGTCAAGCAGAAAGAGAAAATGGATAATACTTATATAGAAATGTTTGGGTAATATTAATCATATCTATTTTTCTATTTCCTTTATTGTTACACCTTTGATTTCTTTTTTCGACTGCTCAAAAAAAATTAATTTTTCATAAGACTGTGGACTGCGTCCCACAAACGGATTGAGAGCAGAAGAAAAATATTAAGAAAAATTTACACTTTTAATCTGTTTTACTCTTTATTCAGAATACCTTCGCCCTGCAAATACTGCTCAACTGTTATTTCATCATTTATGTATTTGACCATGAGATCTTTCAATGGTTCACCTGCTGTCCCAACACATACAACATTGTCTTGCTGGGAAGTCTCTGTATCAGGTATATCTTGAACATAATCCTCGCCAAGACTCATAACTATAGAACCTACAGCTACTGCAAAACCTATTAAAATGATTGTAACCATTAATGGTGTTACTCCTCTTTTGTTTTCAAACATTTTATTTTTCTCTTTAGCTTCTTTTTACTTTTTTCTTATTTCTGTTTAATGAATAATTAAATGCATTATATTCTCTCTGAAGAAGCATAGCATAGATAAATAACGAGATTATTATTATTTCAAAAATACCATTAAAATATGTTGGCAAGACAAATATTTGTGAATGCCTTAATATAGTGAACACTTCCTCAAGTACAAATATCAATATGCCTGCAAAAATTAATGCCCATGGTTTAGTATATCTTTGTTTATTTTGAGTCATGAATAATTTGATAAACATGATTATTACAATTACCACTAACGCCAGATTATACAATGGCGCAACCTTTGTCAGACAATATTCTAAAACCATTTTTATCTTTTGTTCCTCCTGCCTTTTTCTGTGTTTACATAATTAATTTCTAATGTCAGCGCAATAATGATAAACCCAACTATTCCTGCAGGTATGACATGCGTCAGAAATGTAGGAGCAATAATTTTGAATGAAACCAATGCGCCAATTACCTCTTCAATAGCGAAAAGCACCAGTGCAACAATAAGATATTTCCATGCCCTCAGCCCAACATTTACATGAGAAACTTTGAACAGGCTGATTGCGATAATACCAGCGACAACTGATAATGTTGCAGCAGTTATTTGTAATGTGCCTGTAATGAACTCAACCATTATTTGTACCTCTTTTTTTGATTCTAAGTTTACTTTTTTTACGCATTTCTCATTTTCTGATTTTTATGAGATAATTAAAAGATAAATAATTAAAGGATAAATGGTTTATAAAATTTGCGCTTTGCTTTATGTTCTTATATTCTGGATACACACTTAGCTAGTTACAATCTCCACACTTCTTTACCTTTTCTGTGTATTCTCCTTATTCTATGCATAGGTATAAATATTTCTTTACCATGTTCATGGAAAGACAATACGTTTTTTTCTATAAGCTTTAATTTATGCGCTTCAATCTTTACTTCTTTATTCTTCTTATTGTCAAAATATGAAATAGTAAACTCTTCTTTTTGCGGATGATGATGTATTCCATGCAGCATATTCTGAACACCTTTTTCTAAACCACCCAATGGATCAAACTCTCTCATTAATAGCCCTGAAAAGGTTAACATTACTAAACCAACAAATAAACTGACAAACGGCAGTTCTAACAAAGGTAAAGAACCAATACCTTCCCATACACCTTTCCATATAAGAATAATACCTACTGCATAATACAATGACCATAAGAAATGTTTGTCTGATTCACGCATTGGCATTAATATAACCTCTTTTTATGATGTTATTTATTACTCTTAGTTTAGTCCTTAGTAGGTTATACTATTTAAATGTTTTTGAAATGTGTCTGTTTTTTTCGTTTATGGACGCAGCTACCCTACCTATAATTATTTTTATATTCTACTTGTTTGTTTCGTTCCTGGCATGTCCAACTCGTTCACTAAAAAAGGTAAGATGGTAATATGGTTTGATGGTCTGAAGGTACTACGAATGGAACGACGGAAATCAGTCGTTACCATCAAACCATCTGACCTTCAAACCTTCTTACATTTTTATTCATGTGACTGTGGACTGCGTCCCACAAACAGGGTGTGGGCAGAAAACATGACGAGAACAAGAAAAAAGCTAAGAAACATGCAACCAACTAAACAAACCAAAAAGTTAAGATATAAGTTGCGCGCTCGAAAGTTACTTCCGTCGATCATTGCTTTCGCTCTCATGGTGTTCACAATCTCATCGCGCGCAATAGATGTATTCGATTATAGTTTATATATCTTTTCACGATGATAAGCAATTTATTTTGGAGCATAACATGAAACCACAAAGTAAATATTTATTAATGACCTTAACTTACATTTATTATGGCGAAAATTAATTTAGAAGATTATTTAAATGGTCTTAAATCAGCGTTAGAGGTTAAAGATGAAGAAAAATTAAAATTAGAATTTAGAATTCTAGATAATTATTCTATTGTTTTTTATGGCCAAGATGATGATGAATTTGACGAGAAGGAAAATATATTTAAAACAGTGGTGTCTGACATTGAAGCATCAGCAACTTCTGATGAATTTTTTCCTCAAACATTTAGTTTAAGAGAATCATTTGAAAAAAATGATGTTGGATATGAGTATCATAGTAAAGTAAACTATTATAATGTTGATGATAAAATTGTGATTGTTCAAGTTAATAGAACTTACTTGTACTATGGTAATAAGCCAAGATATGGTTTGTTAGTTAGATTTCATCCCTATCAAATAAATGATTTTCTTCCTAAATCGGAAAAATTCTCAACAATTGAAAGAGCAATTGAGACAACCGACCAAAGGAGAGCATTGATAGAAGAACAATATCCTAACGGGGCAATAACATTTGCGATGGCCAAAGTCATTTATGATTTTGGGCAATATGTAATGAAAAGAGGATTTAAAGCTGAATTTGATTCAACAGGAATGTCAATAAGAAATAATAACTATAGAATTTAATAATTTTTGGGTGGTGTAAATAATTTTGTTGAAATTCGTTTGTAGTCTTATTCACTATCTCACATTACTTCAAAATCCACACAAATCCTGAATGTTCTTGGAGAATGCTGGCCGCATTTAACTATTTTCAGTATTCTACATTTCTTTTTTGCTTTATCACACACTTTTTTTATTTTTTCTAAGGCATCATTAAACTTTTCTTCGTGCAAGAAATCATAAAAATGAATAATTGTTCCTTTTTTGCTGACAGCTAATGCTTCTGGCAGGAAATCTTCAGCGTGTTTTGGCAGAGGCATAAGGATTCTGTCAAACCTTTTTCCCATCTTTGCCAGTTTAGGAATTTCTTTTTTTACGTCGCCATTAATTAAATTTATATTGCACCCATTGTCAAGCTTATTTAATTTAATGTTTTCTATACCATATTTATGGCCTTCAGGGTTAATCTCAATACCAATTATTGAATTTATTTTTTCAGCCGCATTTTTTGCAATGACACAGCAATATGGCGCGCATCCGCTGAACATTACAAGAATATCTTCTTTTTTCTCTGACTTTTTATTCTTTGATTCTCTGCTCTTTGAAGTATTGACAAGTTCAGCAATCCTCATTCTTTCCAGTGAAAGCCTCGGTGAGAAATATACCTTTTCTATATCTAATTTTAATCTGATATTGTTTTCTTTATGTATAGTTTCCTTTCTGTTTTCTCCAGCAAGATATTTCATTTTCTGAACTCTGAATGTTCCTTCATGGCTGCCTTCTTTCCTTACAACTGTTTTAATATCTCTTCTTATATTTAATAAAGCGTTCGCAATCTCTTTTTCTTTTTTTCTGAGTTCTCGATCAATCTCTAATATAGCTATATCTCCTATACAATCATATGCTGTCTTGACTTTTTCCAGCTCATCTTTTGTAAGAATATTTTTAAGTGCATCTTTAAGTGAATGCGGCAGATGCTCAAGTGTTTCTAGCTCTTTATTAATGAGTTCATATTTTGTTTTAAACAGGGTTTTTACAGGGAAATAAACAAATAATCCTTCTTTTAATGTTTTATAACTGTTGTCAAGATTCTCGTTTCTTATAAGAATTGTTTTAACCTTGTTGGCATCTTTTAATGGAACTTTTATTGTTAAAATTTTTATCACACCCATAAATAATAAATATTAATAACTATACAACAACACAAATAAGTATTATAAACTATGTTGCTAGCAGCTTGACAATTTAATTTTCAGACAAATAACTGCATAATACCCAAAAGGTACCTGTATTAATATGTTACAAAATTAAGTTGTCATAATACTAGTTACTTCTACTAATAAAATAAATAAACAAATAAAAGAAATAAACCTTAATTTATTACTTTTTTGGTTGCACTTCTATTTTTAGCTCTATAATGTCCAATGTGCTTATGTCAGGCTCAATCTTGACTGCATTGCTTCCAGGCCCAATATAATTGCTTACAGCTTTCTTATATTCGCCTTTGTAAGTGTCAAGATAAAATTTGTGGCCGTTGACATAAATATTTGCTGCCTTATGCTCTTTATCGTCAAGGAACCTAAACATAATAAACACCTCAAAATCATCTCTTAGTGTTTTAATATCTGTTTCTTCTTCATCTTCACAACTATAACTTTCGCCTGTTTTTGTTTTATATTTTCCTGCGCAATCTTTACATTGTGACTGTGTCAGAGAATGTTTGCATACCTGATCTATGCCATAGATTGGAACATTATCACACCAATAATTGTCAGTATTGTCTGCAAAACAGCAATCTTTATCATAATTCTTACTGCAGCCAACAGGACATTTATTGTCTTTATCATCACCACAAAGGCTTTTACATGTATCAGGAGCATTATTAGTGCTGTCTTCATACCCAGTTAAACATCGTCCACAAACATCTTTGCTTACAACTGCGATGCATCTGTCGCCTTCTTCATTTGGCACAACATCGCACCAGTATTTGTTGCCTGTTTCAAAACAGCAATCTCTGTCAAGATCTTCATCGCAATTAGCAGGACAGACGCCGTCAACCTCTCCACATGCATTTGTGTCTTCTTCTTCGCCAACAAACAATCTTTCATCCAATTCAAAATAATATACTGGATATGTTTGTTTTTTCAATTCAGTGTGGACATTTAGCTGTGAGACAGTATAATATCCTTTATCTGTTTTGAAGGTTACATCATTAGTGCCGCTCGACATTAAATCAGGTGACAAATCAAGCTGGTTTAACTGCGAGCAGTCAGGTATAGAGGAATATATATTTTGGTTATTAAAATAAATTTTTAATTTACCGACGTCACTTGGATTGCAGTCAGGGAAAAATCTTAATGCGGCTTTTTCTAAATTAAATTTCTCAGTGTCTGTTACGATAAATGATGTCTTGCTTGTTTGTTCGCTTACATCCATCACATTTGCTGTTACCTGAAATTTTGTCAGAGTGAACTCATTTGTTGTCCAGAATTTCCAGCCAACAGGGCTGACTTCAAACAAAATAGTGTTCATTGCCTGGAGAAACTCTTTGTCTATATTTATCACTGGCAGAGGATTTGCGTCGCCGTCATAAATAACAACATTGTTTAAATAAATCCTTAATCTACCCTGTGCTTTTTCAGTATTTGCTGATAACAAAACATTGTCAGTGTATTCTAAATCTGCAACTTTAAATGTTACGTTTCGCGACAGAAAATCAAAGATACCATTCTTAATATATAACGACTCTTCCTTAGCCAATATTTTTGCGCTTGTTGTCGTGTATAAATTTACAGCAGGTAAAGGATGATCGTAAGAGCTGAATTTAAGATATTCAATTCTTCCAGGAGAAGCTGTTAAAGCAGTCTTATTAATAGTAAATGCGCCGGATGGCAAGTTTTGGTTTGCGCCATTGCCTGTACCTGTTGTAGATTGTTCACCAAGCAAATTTGCCCTTTCCTGCGGCGGCAATAATAACATATATAGTACAATAAAAACAGCTAGTAATGCAACTAATCCTGCTGCTCCTGCAGCACTTTGAGCTTTTCTCAACTAGATTCACCTCATTTATTTATCTCATTTACCTTTACAATGGTTATTCTAAATTAAGTTATATAAATATTTATTGTCGATTTTGTGTTTAATAACGCTTTTTCGATATTGTGTTATAACTACTATCTGTAACATTATACACAATAGTACTACTAATGCAAACTTTAATAAACAACTATCTGGCTCACTCAAAACAGAAACGGCAGGTGAGCAATGGTTGATATAATTCAAAGATTACCCTATGGAATCGAAGATGGCAACACATTAAAATATATTTCAATTAAATGTAAATCCTGCAATATGACTAATGATGTTGAATCTTGGCTTGTTGAATGTTTTTTAGAGATGCATTGCAATTATTGCAGAGAGCCGTTGAAATTTGAGAATATACGTGGAAAATAGAACGAATAAAACCAATTTCTAATTCTTCATTCCAATATTTATTACTGAACTTTTCATTAACTTTATAAACTATTATCTACTTTTTTATTCATATGGGCCTGTAGCCTAGCCTGGATACCTGTAAATTCCTAAATTTAATGGGTTTACACGTAATGCAAATAGGGCGACAGCCTTCTAAGCTGAGATAATGAGTGTGTAACTTAATTCGTGCTTATTATCGCTGAATAGGTCGTGGGTTCAAATCCCATCAGGCCCGCTTTTTTTATCTTGTTTTTTATACTCAAAACACCCTAATTTTTGACAATTTAGGAATTTAGGTATAAAAACAATATGTGCATAGCATTATTCTTAAAAGAGATAACACACACATCTACACAAAACAACAACCTTTATAAATAACCTACCATTTTTACCTAAAATATCATTAGACAGCATTTAAATCTAATAATATTAAATGCGTATAGACAATAACTTAGGCCTGAAAAAGCGAATCAACCTAATATGTTGTTTACATAAATCGTTTATGTTACAACTTATCTTCTTGAAAAGCGCTATCAATAGGCTGTTTAAACTATTGAAACCTACCTAGGCCTAGAGATAAGAGTCTAAAATTACAGCAAATAAATAAGAAATACAATAAACATAATAAACAATCAATTAAATTAAAATAATAATATAATTAAAGGATAAAATTAACAAAAAATCAAATTAAAGGTTTAAAATGGGACAACCACACAAATCAAGGGCAGGCTCAATGCAGTTTTGGCCTAGAAAACAGGCAATAAGAATTTATCCCAGAGTTAGGTCTTGGCCTATTGTAGCACAAGCAACCCCATTAGGATTTGCAGGCTACAAAGTTGGTATGACACACACTATTATTATAGATAACAAAAAAACATCCAAAACAAAAGGTGAGGAGCTTTTTTGTCCGGTTACTGTTGTTGAATGCCCCCCTTTAAAGATTCTTTCTGTTCGGTTCTACAAATATGATGTAAATAAATGGGTTCTAAAAAAAGAGATTATGTTTAACGCCGATAAAGAATTAGGCAGAAAACTTAGTTTGCCAAAAACACAAATATCAGCACAAGAATCACAGGAAAAATTGAATAGTATCGCAATCACTGACTATGATGATGTTCGCATAAATGTTTATACACAGCCAAAACTTGCCGGCGTCAGTAAAAAAAAGCCAGAAGTATTTGAATTAGCTCTTGGCGGTCCAAACGAAGAAAAGTTGAAATATGTTCAAGAACATGTTGGCAAGGAAATCAGGGTAAGTGAAGTTTTCAAGTCGGGTCAATTATTAGATGTTCACGGCGTAACCAAAGGTAAAGGTTACCAAGGTCCTGTTAAAAGATTTGGTGTTATGATAAGACAGCATAAAGCAGAAAAAACCAAAAGAGGTCCAGGTAGCTTAGGTGCATGGAGAGGCCAAGGACATATGATGTACAGAGTAGCACATGCAGGAAGGATGGGTTTTCACACAAGAACTGAATATAATAAATGGCTATTAAAAATATCTGACAAAGTAGATGAGATTAATCCTAAAGGCGGATTTTTAAGTTATGGTCTTGTAAAAAGTGATTATGTCTTAATCAAAGGTTCGCTTTCAGGGCATAAAAAAAGATTATTAAGATTTAATTTCCCAAGCAGAACTACTGGAAATAAATCACCGCAAGAAGCACCAGCAATAGATTATATTCATTTAGATTCAAGTCAAGGTAAGTAAATATACTAAATTCAATGTAATATTAATATAAATGTAGTATGAACAAAATGTCATGAGGATATAAAATGGAATTACCTGTGTATTCAATAACAAAAACCAGCGTCGGAAAAAAGAAACTGCCTGTGCAATTCAGTGAATTAATCAGGTCAGACTTAATAGAGAGGGCTGTTTTTTCAATTTGGTCAAATAAAAGGCAGCCATATGGTGCTTTCACAGAAGCTGGTAAAAGACAGAGTGCAAAGATTTCAAGAAGAAGACATTGGTATAAAACAAGTTATGGTCATGGTATTTCAAGAGTTCCTAGAAAAATTATGTCGCACAGAGGAATAAGATTTAACTGGGTTGGTGCAGTTGCTCCAGGCACAGTTGGCGGTAGAAGATCTCATCCTCCAAAAGCAGACAAACAATGGAACCTTAAAATCAACAGAAAAGAAAGGCAAAAAGCGATAAGAAGCGCACTTGCTGCAACACTTGTTCCCCAATTGGTTGAAGAAAGAGGGCACAAAGTACCAAAAGATTATCCGTTTATAGTCGAGAACAAACTTGAAGATATAACCAAAACACAAAATCTTCAGAATATTTTGGAAACATTGGGTTTTAAAGAAGACCTTACCAGAGCAGCAGTAAAAAAAGTAAGGGCTGGTAAAGGCAAAATGAGAGGAAGAAAATACAAGAAGAGAAAAGGGCCATTATTAGTGGTATCGAAAGAATGTAATTTATCAAAGCTTAATTTGCCGGGCATTGATGTTGTTGAAGTATCAAAACTTAATGCTGAATTGCTTGCACCTGGCTGTAAGATAGGCAGACTGACATTATTCACAGAAAGTGCAATTGAAAGATTAGACAAGGAAAAATTGTTTATATCCTAAATTTGCATAAAAATAAGTCAAAACAAAAAACAAATTAAAAACCATAATCAAAACTAATAATAACAATTAATAACGTATGTATTAAGCCTACCAGTCAGCTTTGGCGAAAACCTGATTATTTATACTAAAAGTGCAAAATAATCGAACATTATAGCAAAGGAACTTGAGTTTACCGATGGTTTTCGCTTTCCTGATAGTCTTACGAGATATGATAGCAAAGCTGACAAAATTAGGGTAGGCTTAATACATACTTAATAACAAAAAAATAAGATAATGAGGAGCCAATCATGACGGATTCATTTATGATTTTAAAACATCCATTATCAACTGAAAAATCAATTAGGTTGATGGAATCAGAGAATAAATTAGTATTTATGGTAGAAAGACGAGCAAACAAAGAAGAGATAAAAACAGCATTCGAAGAGATGTTTAAAATAAAGCCAGTAAAAGTTAATACGCTGATAACTTCGAAAGGTACAAAAAAAGCAATAATCAAGCTGCCAATGGACAAACCAGCAATAGATGTTGCAACTAAACTGGGTATAATGTAATGTATCTTTAATTATATTAATTTAATAATAAACAAATAGAAAAGATTGAAATAAAACTTGCAAATCATATAAAATACAAAAAACAAACAAAATAATTAAACTGTTCACGAGGATAAAATGGGTAAAAGAATCATTGCACAAAGGAGAGGAAAAGGAAGCACAACATACAGATGCCCATCCTTTAATTTTAAAGGCGCAGCTAAACATCCTGCTATTGCGCAAGAGCCAATCAAAGGCACTGTTATTGATATTATTCATTGTCCAGCGCACAGCGCTCCATTGGTAAAAGTTGAATATGAAAATGGCGAATCTTCATTAATGATTGCCCCTGAAAATATTTGTGTTAATCAAATAATTGAAAATGGAAGCAAAACACTGGAATTAGGAAATACATTGGCATTAAAAGATATTCCAGAAGGTACGCTTATTTATAATATTGAAAATGTCCCAGGCGACGGCGGTAAATTTGTCAGAAGTTCAGGAACATTCGCAAGAATAGTTTCACAGATGGAAAATCAAACAATTGTTTTATTGCCATCAAAGAAACAAAAATCATTTAATTTAAACTGCCGTGCAACAATCGGTATTGTCGCAGGAAGCGGCAGAACAGAAAAGCCATTCCTGAAAGCTGGTACAATGTTCTTCAAGATGAAGGCAAAGAATCATTTATATCCAAGAACAGCATCATGTGCAATGAACGCTGTAGATCATCCTTTCGGTAATAAGAGATCTTCAAGAAAATCAAAAGCCAGAGTTGCTCCAAAGAACGCACCACCAGGAAGAAAGGTAGGTATGATTAGAGCAAGAAGAACAGGCAGGAAGAAGAAATAAAAAAATAACTAAACAACTAATGAATAATTAAATAAATAATTTAAGGTGTAATCATGGCATTAAGGGAATTGAAATTTTATGGTAAGTCGCAAGAGGAACTTAAACAGATGAGTATAAAAGAGTTTGCTCAATTAGTTCCAGCACGCCAGAGAAGATCTTTGCTCAAAGGATTTAGTGATGCTCAAAAAAGTTTTTTGAAAAAATTGGAAAAAAAAGGGAATAATGTAAAGACACACTGCAGAAACATGATTGTTATACCGCAATTATTGGATAGAAATATTATGATTTACAGCGGTAAAGAGTTTGTTCCATTAACTATTACAGTAGAAATGTTAGGTCATTATCTTGGTGAGTTTGTAATGACAAGAAGAAAAGTTAGCCACAATGCCCCAGGTATTGGTGCTACAAAATCAAGCTCAAGTATTTCAGTGAGATAAATTTAATAAAAAAAATATGTAACAAAGCAAAGAGACAAATCAACAGGTCAACAAAATGGGATACAAATATGCATTTAATCAATACAATCAGGAGCTTATGGCAAGAGCTGTTGGCAATTCACTGCCAATCTCTGTTAAAGAAAGTGCTGAGATATGCACATTTATCAGACACAAGCCTGTTGAAAGAGCTAAAAAGATGCTCAATGATGTTATTGACGAAAAAATGGCAGTCCCATACAGAAGGTTTAATATGCATGTTGCACATAAAACCAAAATTGGACCTGGGAGATATCCTAAAAGTGCCTCAACTGAAATTTTATCAGTTATCAAATCAGCAGAAGCAAATGCGCAGTTCAAAGGATTGAATCCGGGAAATATGGTAATAAGGCATATCTGTGCCCATAAAGCATCTACGCCATATCACTTTGGAAGACACAGGGGTAGAAAGATGAAAAGAACACACATTGAAGTTGTGCTCGAAGAAACAAAAAAGAAAGATACAAAAGAAACCAAATCAAAAGAAAAGCACGTAAAATCAGATATAAAAAACCAAGAACAAAAACAAGAACAGAAAATGCATAATTCAAATTTAAAAAATGATAATTTAAAACCAAAAACATCTGCAACAGCTGCAGTTAAACATGATCATAACTAAATAATTATAACCATAAATGAAATTCAATAAATGAATAATAATTCAATAAATGTTAAACATAAATAGTTAAGGGCGATAAAATGATTGTAAGAAAAATTGTTGACCAGCAACTAAAAGAATTTGAGATTCAGGAATATGTATGTGACAGTCTAAAAAGAGTTGGCTTAAGCGGTGTAAAACTTCAAATGACTCCTATGGGCGAAAAGATTATTATTTCAGCTTCAAGACCTGGCATGATTGTCGGCAGAAAAGGGCAGAGCATAAGAAGATTAACTTCAACATTGAAAAGAAAGTTTAATCTTGAAAATCCACAGATAGAAATTAATGAGATCCAAGACGTTAATGTCGACGCTAATATTATTGCAGAAAGAATTGCAAATTCACTTGAAAAATTTGGGCCAATGAGATTTAAAGCAATTGGGCACAAAGCAATGGAAGATGTTATGAATGCTGGTGCGTTAGGTATTGAAATACTTATTTCAGGAAAAATTCCAAGCAGCAGGGCAAAAAAATGGAGATTTTATCAAGGTTACCTTAAAAAATCAGGCACAGTTGCAACAGAAGGCGTAAAAACAGCGTACAGAGCAGCGCAATTAAAGAGCGGAACTGTAGGCATACAGGTAAGAATTATGCCGCCTGATACTGTGCTTCCAGACGATATTTCAATAAAAAGCGAAGAGCAGCAACTAAATGAAGCAAACGCAAAAGAAACTGCAAAAGAATCTATCGTAAAAGAGAAAACAGATGCAAAGGAAAAAAAGCATAAATCAGAAGGCGCTGAAGAAGACAAAGATTCAAAAAAAGCTAAAAAAACTAGAAAGAAAAAAGAAGATGTAACAATTGAGTCTGAATCAGAAGCAGGAACAACTGAATAAATAAAGAAATAAATAAAGAAATATGTATATTCAGAATAAACTCAAATAACATCAAACAAGATAAAATAAACTTAAATATATTTGATGATAACTATGAAATTCAAAGAACTGAAACCAATGAGTGCAGGTGACTTAGATAATAAACTAAGTGACTTAAGGAAAGAGTTAATGAAACAGAACACTCAGAGGGTTACAGGCACCCAATTAAAGAATTCAAAACTGATAAAAAATTTGAGGAAAGATATTGCAAGAATATTGTCACTTAAATCAGTTAAAACAAGAGAACAGAAAAAAGAACAATTAAAATAAAGAATAAAATAAAACAACTTGAAAAAATTGGACACAAAAATAAAAATCGTTAAAAACAACGGGTGGTAAAAAAGCATGAATGAAATTTGTTCAACATGCGGACTTCCAAAAGACTTATGTGTATGTGAAACAATTGCAAAGGAAATGCAAAGCATAAAGGTCAAAGTAATTAAAAAAAAATTTGGGAAAGTATACACTGTAATTGAAGGTGTTGACCCAAAACAGATTGACATTAAAGACCTTACAAAAAAATTAAAATCAACCTTTGCGTGCGGTGGAACATACAAGGATGGAAAAATCGAGCTGCAAGGCGATCATTCAAACCAAGTAAGAAATGTACTTGTTACAATGGGTTTTGCGCCCGAATCAATCGAAATTCATCGTTTGGACCGATATTAACATTAAAAAAGTTACAGTTTTCCAAATAATGGACAAACAAAAAGAGATATTAACTTCAGAATGGATTGGTTCCATAGTGAAGATTATCAATGCCACCAATAAGTCGCTTATTGATGTTGAAGGTAAAATCATAGACGAGACAAAACACACATTCACAATATTAACATTAAATAAAAATAAAGAAAATTATAATAACAAAAAAAAAGTGTTGAAAAAAGGTTGCGTATTTCAAGTAACACAAAATTCAATAACATATATTGTTGAAGGAAGTTTGCTTGAAAAGAAACCTGAAGAGAGAATAAAAATCAAATAAGACAAATAATAATGCAAATCAATAAACACATAATAAAAACAAAACACAATCACAAATAAAATTAATGGTGAATTAAATGAACGCAAAAAATATAGGAATTGATATTCCTGCTCCAAAGGAAATGTGCAATGATAAAAAATGCCCATTTCATGGACAAATTAATGTCAGAGGCAGGAGTTTTACAGGAAAAGTTGTAAAAATTACATTCCAGAAAAATGCTCTTGTTGAATGGGAAAGAAGAGTATTTGTTCCAAAATACGAAAGATCAGAAAAAAGAAGAACAAGAGTATGGGCTCATAATCCATTATGCTTGTGTGTCAAGATTGGCGATTACGTTCAAATAATGGAAACTAAAAAATTGAGCAAGACGAAGAATTTTGTCGTTGTAAAAAAAATATGAATCATGAATCAATTAATATAGAGGGTTTTGAATAACCTATCCAAATAGTCAAAATCCTTAATAGAACTGCTTTGAAAAATATCATAAAAAAGAGTTTTTCAAAGCTCTCTATAATCAAAAAAACAAAATAAATTCAAAGGTGGTTATTATTTTAGGATTAAAATCAAACATTACAAGAGGATTGCCGCATGGTGCAATATTAACAGTATGTGATAACAGCGGCGCAAAATTGCTTAAGGTAGTAACAGTTATGGGTTTAAAAACTTCAAAGGGCAGAACACCAGCTGCTGCAATTGGAGACCTTATCATGGGTGCTGTTAAAACAGGTAAACCAGATATAAGAAAAAAAATGGTGCTTGCAGTTATAGTAAGACAGAAAAAGGAGTACAGAAGACAAGATGGTACAAGAATCAAATTTGAAGACAATGCATGTGTTGTTTTGAAAGACGACAAAGGCAATCCGCAGGGTACAATGTTTAAAGGTCCTATTGCAAAAGAAGCATGTTATAGGTGGCCATCAGTGGCAAAATTAGCAAGCATTATTGTATAATTTTAAATTAAAAAACAGGATATTGGTGCAAAAAATGAAAAAAGAATTTTCAACATCATGGATTGGGAGCAAACAACCAAGAAAACAGAGAAAGTATAGGCATAATGCTCCATTACATATCAAATCTAAATTTTTGCATGTACATTTATCCAAAGAATTGAGAGCAAAATATGGAAGAAGATGTATAAGAATAAGAAAAGGCGATAAAGTAGTTATTTTGAGAGGGGACAATAAAAAACATGCAGGCAGAGTAGAAGAAGTAAATGTAAAGAAATCCTATGTTTTTGTCGAGAAGGTAGAACAAACAAGGAAAGACGGTTCAAAATCCCTCAAACAGCTTGAGCCATCAAATTTAATGATCATAGAGCTTGATACATCAGACAAGAAAAGAATGAAAAAGTTAACAAAAGAGCAGGATAAAAGCAAAGAGAAGGCTAAAATCTGATTTTTCCATCAGTGTATTCACTGGTGGAAAAATCAGAGTTAAAGAAAACCGACCCGAGCCCATGGGGCGAGAATGCCACCAGTCTATTGACTGGTGGTGGTCGGTTTTCTTTTTACAATAAGTAAACAAACAATATACAAAAAATATACAAAATAGAAGGAACACAAAATGGGAAAAAATCACTTAATGAGATTAAACTCACCGAATACATGGGCAGTTGAAAGGAAAGAGAACCAATTTATTGCTAGGCCAAACACCACAGGACAAAAGATTAAATATTGTCTTCCTTTAATTATTGTATTGAGGGATATGTTAAAGGTTGGTAAAACAGCAAAGGAAATAAAATACATACTTAACAATAATGATTTATTGATTAACGGAGAAAAAAGAAAGGAAATTAAATATCCTTTGGGGATTTTTGATGTCATCGATATAAAGCCTTTGAAAGAATCATACAGGTTAATGCTCGATAAGAAAGGTAAATTAATGCTTGTAAAAGTAAACGGCAATGAAGCAAATTTGATTTTGCTTAAATTATCAAAAAAGACAACAATTAAAGGCGGAAAATCCCAACTGAGTTTTACAAACGGAACAACAATGCTTAATGAAAAAGTTAGTGACAAACAGATTAAAATTAATGATGTAATTGTATATGATTTCGTAAATCATAAGGCAATTGATGTTTTAAAACTTGAAAAAGGAAACACAATCTATCTTACCGGCGGACAACATGTAGGATCAGTTGTTAAAATTGAAGGTGTTAAAGGTAGTCAAGTTATATTTAAAACAACCACTAATGAAACATTTGTTACACTATTAGATTATGCATTTTTGATAGGCAAAGAATCACCCTTAATAAAAACTGAAGATAAAAAATAAATAATATCAATGAGTGACTGGAAAATGAATCAAAACAGAAACATAAAAATAGAGAAAATCACATTAAACATCGGCGCTGGTAAGGAGCAGGGTGTATTAGAAAAAGGTATGAAACTTTTGGAATACATAACAGGAATCCTGCCCGTAAAAACAATCACACAGAAAAGAATCCCTACATGGGGCTTGAGACCTGGGCTTCCAATCGGCTGCAAGTTAACACTCAGGGGAAAAGATAAACTTGAGTTTGTCAAAAGATTATTGAAAGCAAAGAATAATCAATTAAGAAGAACTAATTTCGACAAAGAAGGAAATATATCCTTTGGTATTTTAGAATATATTGATGTTCCTGGTGTAAAATATAATCCAGACATTGGATTAACTGGATTTCAAGTCTGTTTCACACTGAGCCGAAATGGGTTTAGAGTGAAAAACAGAAAGATAATGAATCGTGTAATCCCCCATAAACACAGAATCACACAAGATGAGGCAATAGAATTTATGAAAAAAGATTTTGGTATTGTTGTCGAGGAGAAAGAGAAATAATACCTAAAATGCAAATGTAAACATAATAAAAAGCATTAACAAATAATCAAATAATAATCAACTAAACTCAAATAAGATTTAAATAATATACTAAAATATATCTCGGGAATCAGAGATTCCTGAGAAGTTAGAAAGCTTTGCTTTCCAACTTACAAAAGCAATTAATTTGTTCGAAAATTAATTGCTTTTAGTATAATTTAATAAAAAACAACGGAGGAGAAACAAATTGACGTATAGTTATTATAAAAAACCATTAAAACAGCTCAAAGCTAAACCAGCTATACTTACTAAATACCTTAAACATAATACTCCCAAATTAAGAAAAACAGGAAAAGCAAGAAAAAGGTGCAGAAGATGCCTGAGAATTGGCGGTCACATAAATAAATATGGTCTGCATCTTTGCAGGCAATGTTTTAGGGATATTGCAACGAAGATTGGTTTCAAGCAATATAGCTAAAAGAAATGTAACTTAAAATACCATAAAATAAAAAAATACTCAAACTAAAAATATACTCAAATTATACTCAAATATACTCAAACGTTAGGTGATTAAATGGCACAAAATGATACATTAGCAAGTATTTATTCGCAAATACTTATTTATGAAAGATTGGGAAGAAAGGTTTGCAGATTTAGTCCAATTTCAAAAATGATTAAAGCAAATTTATCTATACTTCAAAAAGAAGGATATATCGGCGAGTTCAAAGAAATACCTAATAACAGGGGCGGCATTTTAGAGATTAATTTATTAAGTAATATTAATAAATGCGGTGTTATAAAACCAAGATATCCGGTAACTAAATCAGAGATTGATAAATTTGAGAAAAGATTTTTGCCATCGAGAAACATGGGTATATTAATAATCTCAACATCAAAAGGATTAATTACACATAACGAAGCAAAGAAAAAAAGTACAGGGGGAAAGTTGATAGCATATTGCTATTAAACCATCTAGTTATTAAACATTCAAACTAATTAAATTAAAAATGAAATTAAAAAATTATCAAGAAACAATTGAAGTGCCGCAAGGTGTAACTGTTAACTTAGAAAAAGGAGTGTTAACTGTGAAAGGCAAAAGAGGGGAATTGAAAAGAAATTTTTATAATCCTAAAGTAAAAATGGGGTTAGAAGGAAACACAATTAAATTTTCGCTGACAGTAATGTCAAAAAAAGAGAAAACACAATTGGGATCAATTGTTGCACATATTAAGAATATGTTAACTGGCGTTACACAAGGGTTTGTGTATAAACTTAAAATATGCCCCGGCCATTTCCCAATGGCAGTCAGCGTAAAAAATCGAGAGCTTACTATAAAAAATTTCATCGGTGAAAAAATACCACGTATATTAATTTTAAATCCTGATGTAAAAGTTATTGTTGAAGGTGAATTTATCACTGTCGAAGCAAATGATATTGAAATTGCCGGTCAAACTTCAGGATTAATAGAAAAATTAGGTTCAAGAAATGGATTTGATCCACGAGTATTCCAGCAAGGAATTTTCATAACACAAAAACCATCCTAAAAGGATAAATAACAAATATCAATTTAATATTTATCATGTAAACGATAAATAAATTATAGAAGGTTTTGAATAACTTATTGAAGGTTTTGAATAACTTATAAAATAGTCAAAACCTTTAATAGAGCCGCTTTGAAAATCAAATAAAAAGATGGTTATTCAAAGCTCTTTATAAATACTAAAAAATAATAAAACAACAGATAATAAAAAAACAACAGACAATAAAGGATATTAAATAGTCACAAAAGGTTATTACTATGAAACAAACAGAAGAAAAAAATACTGAACGATTGCTTTCACTGAGAAGACATCTTAAAGAAAGAAAGCCAAACTTTATCAGGCAGGATGTTGTCAGAAAAAAAACCCTTAAGATTAAATGGAGAAGACCAAAGGGTATGCACAGCAAGATGAGACTTCATCAAAGAGGCAACCTTAAACTTGTTACCAAAGGCTATAAATCTCCTCAAGAAGTAAGAGGTATGCTGAGAACAGGATTGTTCCCAGTACTTGTTCATAATGTTAAAGAACTGGTTGAAATTAATACAAAGACACAATCAGCAGTAATTGGTTCAACAGTTGGTTTGAAACTCAAGCTTGAAATAGTAAAGAAGGCAATTGAACTTAAAATTAACTTGGAGAATGTTAAACATCCTTCAGAATTCCTTAAAGAAAAGACAGATGCATTGAAAAACAAGAAACTTCAAAAAGAGTCAAAGGAAAAACAGCAAAAAGAAGAAGAGAAAAAGAAAGAATCTAAAAAGGAAAAAACAATTGATACAATTGCAAAAGAAGAATTATCTGAAGAACAGAAAAAAGAAGAAGAAAAAAAAGTGAAGGATAAATTGTTAACTTCGAAAGGCACAGGATTTTAATTAATATGAGTTTAATTAATGAAGGTTGTTAAAATGAATTTAATTGTTCAGAAAAGAATCGCAGCAGATATTTTAGGCTGCTCAAAGAAAAGAGTAGTCTTTGATCAGGAAAGATTGTCTGACATAAAAGAAGCAATCACTAAAGCTGATTTAAGAGGATTAGTTAGTGAAGGGGCTATACACAAAGTTCAGAAAAAAGGTGTTTCAAGGGTAAGAGCAAAACAAAAGCATGAACAAAGAAAAAAAGGAAGACAAAGAGGCCAAGGAAAAAGAAAAGGAACTGCAAATGCAAGAAACCCATCAAAAAGGGAATGGATAAATAAAATACGATTGCAGAGAAGATTGTTGAAAACAATGAAAGATAATGAATTAATATTATCAGATGTTTACAGAATGTTATACTTGAAAGCAAAAGGCGGCTTTTTCAGAAGTAAGAAGCATCTTCAACATTATATAGCTGAAAATAAATTAGTGCAAAGAAAAGAAAAAAGCTCAGAAAAAAGTTCAAATTTGTAAAACTTAAACAGTATACACTTAATTCACATAAACAAAAAATTCAAACAAATAAAAATAAGGAAACACACAATGGTAAACCGAAAAAAAGTAAATGTTCAATACAGAAGAAAGAGAGAAGGTAGAACTAACTATTATAAACGGCTTAAATTGTTGAAATCAAGAACGCCAAGATTAGTTATCCGAAAGTCTTTAAAATATTTATTACTTCAATTGGTAGAATATCAGGCAGCAGGAGACAAGGTTATAATTTCATACAATACCAAATCACTTGAAAAAATGGGTTGGAAATATTCAAAAAAGAATCTTTCAGCAGCATATCTTGGTGGTTTGATAATGGGAAAACTAGCATTAAGCAAAAAAGTGAAAGAAGCAATACTTGACGCAGGGCTGCATACAAACGTAAAGGGTTCAAAGATTTATGCTGCTGTGAAAGGTGTTAATGACGGTGGATTAGTAATCCCATGTGGTAAAGAAATGTATCCGTCTGAAGACAGACTTTCAGGCAAACATATCTTAACTCATTTTAACAAGATAAAAGGCCAGAATACGTTTCAATATTCAAAATTAAAACATACATCTTTTGAAAATATGCCTGTTGAATTCAATGCAATAAAAGAAAAAATAATAAAAGGAAATATTCCTCCACAAGATAAATCAACACAAAAATAAATAATTAAAATACAATCAAGGTAATAAACAATGGCAAAAGAAAAAACAAGAAAAACCAAAGAACAAAAAGAATCAAGTGAAGACAAAATAAAAGAAGATAACATAAAAGCATCATCTAAAGCTGAAGTAGCTGAAGATTTAGATATGAAACCTGTTGTTGAACCAAGTGAAGTTGTTGAAGTAATTTCAAAAGAAGAGATTGAGAAGAAAGAAGAAGAAAAACAACTTCCTGCAAAGTCATTCAACAAAGATAAATGGACACCAAAAACAAGTGTTGGTAAAAAAGTAAAAAGCGGAGAAATTAATGATATTGATCATATATTGGATAATGGTCTGAAAATCCTTGAATCAGAAATAGTTGATGCTTTAATGCCTGACTTGGAAACAGATTTATTGATGATTGGTCAGTCAAAAGGTAAATTTGGCGGCGGTCAAAGAAGAGTATTCAGGCAAACACAGAAAAAAACAAAAGAAGGCAACAAACCACATTTTGCAACATATGCTGTTGTCGGCAATAAAAATGGTTATTTTGGTGTTGGTTATGGAAAAGCAAAGGAAACAGTTCCTGCAAGAGAAAAAGCAATTAGGCAGGCAAAATTAAATGTTCGCAAGATTTCGCGCGGTTGTGGATCATGGGAATGCAATTGCGGAAATCCGCATACAATACCTTTCCAAGTAGAAGGCAAATGCGGTTCTTCAATTGTTAAATTATTCCCTGCTCCAAAAGGTACAGGATTATGTGTAGAAAAAGAAAGTGCAAAAATCCTGAAACTAGCTGGAATAAAAGATGTATGGTCAAAATCAGGCGGTCAAACAGGAACAAAAATGAATCATTTAAAAGCATGCGTTCAGGCTTTAGATAATTTATTGAGAACAAGATTATCCTATACACAAAAAAAAGATATGAATGTTGTTGAAGGAAAATTACAATCATCAATATCGTCTAATGCAATAGATGATACTAATGTTGAAGAAGAGTAAGGATACACATGAAAGAAGCTAAAGGAAAAAAAAACATGAAAGAAGCTAAAGGAAAAACTAATGTAAATGTAGCACCAACCCCTGAAGGTCAGGAACCTTTAATTGCAGTTATAAGGGTTAGGGGCAATTTAAGGGTCAGTGAAAAAATAAATGATACTTTAGGTATGTTAAATGTATACAGAGTAAATTATTGCAGTGTACATAAAGCTACACCTTCAATCATGGGTATGATAAAAAAGGTTAAAGATACTGTCACATGGGGAGAGATTGACGAAGCAACCTTAAAAAGATTGATTGAAGAAAAGGGCGAGCCAAACCCAGACGACAAAAAAAAGACAAAATCATTTTTCAGATTAAATGCTCCTTTGAAAGGATACGGTCGAAAAGGTATAAAAAGACCATTTAAGATAGGCGGCGCCCTGGGTTATAGGGGAGCAAAAATTAATGAGATAATACACAGGATGATTCATTAAGTTATTAAATCGAATAATAATTATAATTTAATGCAATATAACGCGATAATAAAAATAATGTACGATAATAAAAGTAATGTAACATAATTGAATATAAAAATAAACATGATGTGATTAAAAATGCCAGCAAGAAGAAGAAGAAAAACATCCAGACAACGAGGAACACATACTCACGGTTGGGGTGCTAAGAAAAAGCATCGTGGCAGTGGCCATAGGGGCGGTTATGGTATGGCAGGAACAGGCAAAAGAGCAGATGCTAAAAAGCCATCTATATGGAACACAGATTATTTTGGAAGCTATGGTTTTGTAAGGCCAAGAAGCTGTGTTATTTCTGGAATTAATATTTCATCCTTTGAAGAAAACTATTCAACATTGCTGAGTGAAGGATTGATTAAAGAAGAGCAGGGTTTTTCAGTCATTGATCTTTCTAGTCTTAAGATGAACAAGTTATTAAGCTGCGGCACTCCTACTAAAAAATACAAGATTACAGCAGATTATGCCAGCAAAAATGCAATTGAAAAAATAAAGGCTAAAGGCGGTGAAGTAATCCTTAAAAAGGAAGTAAAAATTAAGAAAGATAAAAAGAAGGATAATAGTCAGGAAAAAGTTTCTTCAAAGGAAAATTTACCTAAAAAAGATGAAAAGAACCCTCAACCTAACAAACAGGAAAAGGGAAAACAAGTTAAATAATTTATAGCTGTTATAACTCAATAAAAATATAAATGTAACAAACTAAATTATAATTAAGCTAAATCATAATTTTCGAATGAATAAATATAAATATGATTGAATAAAGAGGATAAGTCATGGCATGGTATCATCCAATATTATACAATCTTCCTGAAGTTGCTGGTCCAACACAAAAAAAATTATCTTTCTCAGAAAAGCTTAAATGGACAGGTTTAATTTTAGTTTTGTTTTTTATACTGGGTATAGTTCCATTGTTTGGTTTAGGTGACAATGCATTATCCCAATTTGAATTTTTATCCATGATTTTAGGCGCAAGCTTTGGTTCAATAATTTCATTAGGTATTGGTCCATTAGTTACAGCATCAATCGTTTTGCAATTATTGAATGGCTCTGGCATTGTTAAGTTTGATTTAACAACCTCAGAAGGCAAAAAAACATTTCAGGGTGTAAACAAATTATTGTCTGTGTTTTTTATAATTTTTGAGGCTATAATTTATGTATTCATGGGTGGTTTGGCACCTTCACAACAATTAGCAGGAACATCGTTATTTTTTTCACTTGAACTTTTGTTAGTATTTCAACTCATTCTCGGTGGTATATTAATTATGCTAATGGATGAAATTGTAAGCAGGTGGGGTTTTGGTTCAGGCATTTCTTTGTTCATCGCAGCGGGTGTTTCTAAAACTATATTTATTCAACTATTCAGCTGGATATCAAACAGCCAAACAGGCGGTGATGTTACTTATTCAGTTGGTTATGTTCCTCAATTGTTTCAAGCGTTGGGCGCCGGTGATCCACAAACAGCATTTACAGCAATAGCAATTATTATCTCAACTATTGTTGTGTTTGTTATTGCAGTATATATTCAGGCAATGAAAGTAGAGATTCCTTTATCATTTGGCAGAGTTAGGGGGCATGGTATAAGATGGCCATTAAGTTTCACATATGCAAACGTATTGCCAGTTATATTAGTTTCTGCATTGTTAGCTAATATGCAGTTATGGGCGAAATTATTAGAGAACTGGGGTTTTCCAATTTTAGGCAGAATTGATTCAAGCGGCTCTGCCACATCTGGCTTAGTTTCATGGCTTTATGCTCCGGGTGGCAGCAAAGGTATATTTGGTTTAATCATTACACAAGGTGGTCTTGATATTGGTTACAGACCATATTTACAAGCATTAATTTATCTTTTAATTATGATTGCTGGTTGTGTATTGTTCAGTTATTTTTGGGTGCAAACATCTGGCATGGATCCTAAATCACAAGCAAAACAAATGATTAATTCTGGCTTAACTATCCCTGGGTTCAGACGAGATGAACGAATT
Organism: Candidatus Woesearchaeota archaeon; assembly: GCA_018303325.1. GTDB lineage: Archaea > Nanobdellota > Nanobdellia > Woesearchaeales > DSVV01 > JACQSP01. Next base: position 2,457 of record JAGVYH010000067.1, on the reverse strand, counting down.
TTAGAAAGATTATTAGAAAGATATATTACACCATTGACAATAATGGGTGGTGCAACTATAGGATTTTTATCAGGTGTGGCAGATGTTGTAGGCGCAGTTGGTTCTGGCACAGGTATAATGCTTACTGTTATGATTATTTATCGTTTATATGAAGATATTGCTAAACAACATATGATGGATATGCATCCAATGTTAAGAAAAATGATGGGTGGTGAGTGAGTTTTCTTAAGCGTGAGTTCTAGTTGTGCTCACTAAATACTCACAAACTAAATCTGATGTTATATACTAAAAGTGATTAATTTGTACGAAAATTAATCACTTTTAGTATAAACTAATTTTTATAAAGAGGTAAACTATGGTTTTTGATGCTATACTTAATCCAATATTTTCTCCATTGCTAATGCTACCTTATTTATTATCTATTATTCTTATCTCTTTTATTATTTCTTTACTAATTGTTCTTATCTACAAAAAATTCACAGACCAAACAATGATGAAAGCATTGAAAGACGAGATTAAAGATTTGCAGGACAAAATGAAAAAGCTTCGTGATAATCCAAAAGAAATGATGAGTATCCAAAAACGTGCAATGGAATCTAATTTCAAGTACATGATGCATTCAATGAAACCGACACTGATTACTTTTATTCCCATACTTATTATTTTTGGATGGCTTAATACACATATGGCTTATTATCCGCTTGTAGAAAATCAAGAGTTTAATGTAATGCTTGATTTCAAAGAAGGGTTTAATATAAACAATACAGAAAGCATGAACTTTGTTGAAATGATGAATGTTCAAGATATAGAAATATTAAATGGATTTAATCAAACAATAGTTGATAATAAAGCAAAGTTTATCATGAAGGGCAAGTCTGGAGAATATACACTTAAATTCAAATACCTAAATGAAAACAATCCTGAAGAATATCCAGAGGAATATACTCACGATATTATCATCACACAAAGTATTGATGACAGAGTCTATAAAGCACCAGTGCAAACTTTTAGAAAGAAATCAATCAAAATTATCACAGTCAGCAATGAAAAAATCTTAGCATTCAAAAACATATCTATTGTTAAGGATATACCATGGATAAAGACATTTGGATGGTTAGGCGCATATATTGTATTCTCAATCATATTTAGTTTAGGCTTGAGGAAGCTGTTGAAGGTGTATTGATAACTGTTACTAAGCACTAACAGCACTAACAACAGCTGAAGAAACAACAACATTTAAAAACCCCTCTTATTTTCTTTAAGTACTATGCCAGCACCAAGATATAGATCAAGGTCTTTAAGACGAGTATTTGTAAGAGTACCTAGTGGTAAGTCGGTTTTACACTACAGAAAAAGAAAGCCTTCTAAACCAACTTGTGGTAGCTGTGGCACTATTCTGAAAGGTGTACCTAGAGAAAGACCTTTTAAGATGCAAAACATGCCAAAAACATTCAAAAGACCAGAAAGACCATACGGTGGTGTTTTGTGCAGCAAATGCACAAGAGTTAAAATAAAAGCTATGACAAGGCAATAATAAGTAAATGTTTTGTAAATGATATCATATTAGTATATAATTATTTAATAAAATCAATAGGAAAAATCTCTTATGTTTGCAGGCGACTGCAAAATCATCTTAAAAGTTTAGATTAAACGCAATAATCTAACAAGAAGCATAACGAGAGATTGTGGGTGAAAACAATGTTTGAAATAGGAAGATTATGTGTAAAGATTGCAGGCAGAGATGCAGGCAAGAAATGTGTTGTAATAGATGTTCTTGATAATAATTTTGTTTTGATTGATGGCCAGACTAGAAGAAGAAAGTGTAATCTACGTCATCTTGAACCATTGGACAAGATTATAATCCTAACTAAAAATGCTTCAAATGATGAAGTTATTCGCGCTCTAAAAGAAGAAAGTATTGAATGTGAAGAGAAAAAAGAAGCTAAACACAAACAATCACAAAGACCAACCAAAAAGAAAGCAGTAAATAAAAAGTTAGAAGAAGCTAAACCAAAAAAAGTAAAGACTAAAGAAGCTAAAGAGACAAAGAAAGAAAACACTGAAACAGTAGAAAAGGCAGAAAAACCAGAAACGAAAAAAAAGAGCGTTAAAAAGGAACAGAAGTCAGTGGAATAAAAATTAAGTAAAGTGAAATAGTTATTTGAGTATGTATTTGTTTAGCTGGTTTATTTTTTTTAAATCTCTTTTTCCTTTCTCAATCCTTTTTCCTAATATTATTAATATAATCTCCTCGTTCGCAATCCGTTCGTGGGACGCAGTCCACCCGTCTCACTAACTAACTGTTTGACGTTAAACGTTTGATGTATGACGTTAGCGTATGATGTTCGCTGAATACTGTGGAGTGAACCCCTTTTGGTTGACAACCAGTTTACGAAATCTTAATTGTATTTAAAACCTCTGCTTCAAACTCTTCTGGTGGCATATATCCTATGGATG
>JAGVYH010000063.1 GCA_018303325.1 Candidatus Woesearchaeota archaeon | reverse complement strand
CCATAGGATATATGCCACCAGAAGAGTTTGAAGCAGAGGTTTTAAATACAATTAAGATTTCGTAAACTGGTTGTCAACCAAAAGGGGTTCACTCCAAATTCCGACGTTAATCTCAATCGCTAAAGGACAAGGTATGGTATAACAAGAATTGCTTAACCAATATTTAATAACATAAATATTTTTAAATTTAGTTTGAGTATTGATTTATTATGGGGTTGACTGATAATGCTGCTCAGCTAGAAGAAGGACTTCGAGAGAAAGTCTTGAAAGCTATGGATTATCTTGAAATACCACTATATGAAAAGAGGAATGATGGAAGCAACCTTCCTGTTCATCCAATCAATCAAACTCATCTATGTAGAGAGATGAAATATTCCGACGATGCGTCCAAAAATGCTTTCAATCCTTTTATGCTCCAAGCCTTGCATGAAATGCGAGTTGGACTTTACGCTGTCCTGCTTATAAATCATTTAAAGATTACAGATAAAGAGTGGAAGCATAATATGTTTACAGCTTATCTATGTCATGATTATGGTAAGGATCTTATTATAGGTCCAAATGACTGTTTTCCAATTAACGTGAACCACAAATTTGGAAGCAGAGAAGAAACATTAGTGAAAAACCATGTTTCGTTAGATATCGCGCTTGGGAATGTTTTCAATCCTATAGTTACCTCAATAATCGAAAGGCATCATTACTATAGAAAACATGACCCTTATCCTAAAAAACCTAAAACACTTGAAACACCGGAAGTAAAATATCTAGCACAGATGCTTGGAATAGTGGATTTTTATGATGCTGCTTCGACAAGAATAAATCGCCGAACACAACAATCGCTTTTAGGCAAGATTTTGGGCAGAAAGTTTCAATCTCAAAGAAGTATAAGAAATATGCTTTTTGACGAGTATGGCGATCAACAATTGAGTTACCAAGGAAAGCATCTGCCTCATGCTGAGAAAACTGGTCGACAGTTTATAGAGGAAATGTATGCTCATAGAATTTTTGGGAGAAAAAATAGGCTCAATCCATTTGAAGATATTTTCTAGAAAAAGAGTGTTTGTGTAATCTTAATAATGTAAAAACCTCGGAAAATATCATCAGTAGTATTTCACTTCGTTCAATACCACTTTCAAAATAGAAATTTTAACAACAATGGCACAGGCGAGGCGGGGGTTGCCCCCTACGGGGTGCCGAGTAGGGCAAATTCCGAAGAATTTGACCGTCTGTTGCCATTGTTGTTGTTAAAATTTATATTACATTCTTAATTTTTGTGAGAAAACAGAATTAAGAGGGTGGCTGCTGGGATTACCACGAGCTTTTTTGTAAGAAAAAAACCTCGGAAAATATCATCGGTGGTATTTCACTTCGTTCAATACCACTTTCACAAAATAATGATAGGAATTCAGAGAATTAAAAGGGTGGCTGCTGGGATTTGAACCCAGACTAGAGGATCGCTGCTCACCATAAAGTAAGCAATGTTCTTTTCTCTGGCAAACCACATTGAAGCAATTATTGTGCAATAACTAAATATCTCATGCAAACAATTGAGTCCCCAGTGCTGCCAGGTTACACTACAGCCACCATGCTATGAGAGAATAATAAGGAGTCATTTATATATTTTTTTTAAATAAAGTAACTATATACTGTTAATCTAAACAAAAAGGGGTTATATTATCTAAAATCTTAAAAATATCAAGACAAAGAATTTTTAATATTTATGCTAAACCCGCAGTATACACATTTTTTTATGCTTTTTTTTGAAATCGGTTTTAAAGGCATATAATTCATAGAATGCCCGCATTTCTTGCATTTTATTTTGTATAAGTTCATGTTTACCTCTTTTTTTCTTTCTTCTTAATATTTTCTGCTCCCAATCCTGTTTTCTGCTCTTCACCAGTTTGTGGGACGCAGTCCCCAGTCTCATGAGGAATTTTTAAAATGGTTATATAAAACTGACTAAATTTATAAAAATAAAAAATAAATTAAAAAATATCATAGTGAACGTGTGGCTTCGCCCAGGAACTATAATAAGTGACCTACATTTTTATACAAAACGTGTCACTTATTATATTTGTCGAACATAACAAATTATATAAGTATTTATGTTCGACATTATAAAAAAATACAAATAATCATCCAAAAATAAAACTAAAACCTTCTTTTATTTTTTTATCGTCGTCATCCTTACTCGCCTGATTATTCTCTTGTGTTTCTGTTGGTAATGTATTTTCTGTAATAATTATATTTGGAGTAGGTTCTTCAGTATTATTATTTTCAGTATTGTTGCTTACAAGAGCATTGCTCTCGACAGGATTATTTCCAAGAGTATTACTCTCAATAAGATTATTATCAGCATTGTTAAAATCTCCAACTTTCTTTTGGTCGACGACTGCTTCTTTTATATCTTTGAACAATGATTTAAGGGATTCATCATTTCTTAAATCAAAATACTCAAAGAATTTTTGCGTAAGCTTCAATAAATAAGTTCTACCGTATTTTTCTTTGACGACAAAACCCATTTCCATTAATTGGGAAATATGATCATACGCCTTATTAGTTCTGATTCTGATTACATCGCTCTGCAGCATTGGCTGTTTCCATGCAATAACAGCAAGTGTTTCAACAATGGTCTTGCTAAGTTCTGTATGTGGATTAATCTGCCTTACTAATTCTATATATTGTTCATGAGTTGTAAGCTTCCATGAATTGCCTTCTTCCATAACAACAATAGAACTGTTCTTGTCTTCATAATGCTTTTTCAGTTCAAACAATTTGTCTCTGATAATATTAGTATCTCTAACTTTGACAAGCTTTCCTATCTCTTCTAATTCCATCTTTCTTCCAGAGGCAAACAAAAGCGCCTCGATTTTGTCTCTTAATTCCATGTTCTCAATCTCATAATTTCAATATTATAATTTAAATCTCATACTTTCAATTTTATATTGTCAATATTATTCTTTCAATCTTAAAATATAAACCGATTTCTATTCATAAAACATAATAAATTCTCTAAAAATGAAGAAATTAATATACTTTTCGCTTTCGCTCCATTGGACAAATTTCAGGCTAGATTATAAGCAAAAAGCCATGAAAAACATGGTGTTGTCCAATGCTCAAAACAGGCTATATCTTGAAAATTAGGGTGTTTTAGCCAATATTAACCATTTCACTGGACAACCTGCTGTGAGGTATTTAAACTCCTGCCTTCTTTAAGTAATTGTTGTTTTTGATTTGGCTAGCAAAATCATGAACAACACCCTTCCATCCTTGGAGCCATTGTTAGTGTCTTAAACAGGCATTTTCAATGCAGCTCATAATAAAGAGGATGTTGAAATAAAATGCGAAAAGCAAACGAAGGAGAATAAAATGGAAAAAGTAAATGAAAAAGTAAATAGGCAAATACAAACTAATTTGCCGCAAAAGAAATTTAGTGCAGGAGCTATTTCTGCATCAGTTTGGCAAAACTCTGGCCAAAAAGATGGCAAAGAGTTTGAGTATGCCAGTCTTTCTTTAGAAAGATGCTACAAAGATAAGGAAGGCAATTGGCAGCACACTAGCACCCTGAGAGTAGCAGATCTGCCAAAGGCAGTTGTAGTGCTTTCAAAAGCTTATGAATTCCTTGTTTTAAGGGAAAAAGCAGAGGCACAATAATTGTAAGAGCAATTAAAGTACAAAAGCATAAATTGTTGCTGAAATACAATATTGCTAAAAAGCCTGAAATCACAAGCAGCTTATGATTTTTGTCGTCGGAAATAGGTATTACTACCACTAAAAAATGCCGTAAAATTTCCGACGAATACGGAATCTTTTTAATTTTTTTATTTTTATTTATATATGTCTTTCGGCTAATATCGGAATAGCTTCAGCTCTGCTGAAAAATTTCCGAAAAAATTCAGATTAAGCATTTTAAGGAGTTAGACTATTATAGAGTCTAGCCTAGCATAAAATATTTAACATTGGAGGTGTTACATATGTTGGCAAAAAAAATGAATGAAGAAGATGTGAGAGAAATGAAAGAAGTGGATGAGGAAGTAGCTGATGAAGATGCTGCTAAGCCTAAGAATATTAGTAAGGTAGAAGACCTGCCAGGAGTAGGCGCAGCCACAGCTGAAAAATTAAAGCTTTCTGGTTTTGATAGCTTAATGGCGATTGCTGTTGCCACACCAGGAGAGCTTATTGATGCATCTGGGGTGACAGAAAGCGTTGCAAGAAAAATAATTAATGTGAGCAGAGATGCCCTTGAAATGGGTTTTGAGTCTGGTGAAGAACTGTTAAGGAAAAGGGAAAGGATTAGTAAAATATCAACAGGCAGCAAAGCATTTGATAATATACTTGGCGGTGGCGTTGAAACCTGCGCAATAACTGAATGTTTTGGCCAGTATGGCTCTGGAAAAACACAACTTGCACACCAATTAGCTGTAAATGTTCAAGGCTATGGTGAAAACGCTGTTGTAGTATATATTGACACAGAAAACACATTCAGGCCTGAAAGAATCAAGCAGTTTGCAGAAGGCGCAGGTCTTGAATTTGATAAAGTGCTGAAAAATGTATTTGTAGCAAGAGCATATAACTCAGATCACCAAATGCTGCTAGCAGAGAAAGTTGAAGATCTCATAACAAAAAAGAAATTAAATGTTAAATTGGTTATTGTTGATTCATTAACAGCACATTTTAGGGCAGAGTTTGTCGGCAGAGGCACTTTGGCAGAGCGACAGCAAAAATTGAATAAACATATGCATACGCTCGCAAAGATAGCTGATTTGTATAACCTTGCTGTTTATGTCACAAACCAAGTCATGGCAAAACCAGACCAATTCTTCGGCGATCCAACAGAAGCAATCGGCGGCCATATTGTTGCGCACAATTCAACGTTTAGAGTTTATTTAAGAAAAGGCAAGAAAGGCAGCAGAGTTGCTAAACTTGTTGACGCGCCAGCATTGCCGGATGCAGAATGCACATTCTGGGTCAAAGAGGATGGTGTGAGAGATTCTTAAATTTTTGATTTTTTAATTTTTTAATTTTTTAAAATGGTAAGATATTATTTAGATACTTGTATATGAAGAGATTTTTATGAAGATAGAACAAGCAAAAATGAAAAACCTCTTGGAAAATATGCAGGGCAATTATTTATGCACATAATTAAAACGATTAAAAATAGTTGCAAAACTAGCTTCTTTTCATATTTTTTTACAATTTCGATGCAACCTATCGAAAAACTTTTATTGTTGATATGTTTATTTGCCATTGGTATAAACCTCTTCTAAGATTATGTGCTAAAAATCTTAAAAATAAGGAGGTTTATACTACTTCTTACTTGTTTAAACATTAAAATTATTGAGAATTAAGACTTGATGTCAAACTAAGGATATATAAAGATTTAGGAAGAAACATGCATTAACCAAGAGGGAATGATTTAACTTGGTTGGTTAACCTATTAATTTCCTTTGTAGAAATTTTATTAGGAAATTCACTTTCGAAACTTGCTAAAATGTTCTTTCTCAGCCTATAAGTATCTGCATTTTTTGCATAAGCAGTCCAACCCTCCATAAAATCGTAGATATCATCATAATCAACTGCTCCTTTCTTGTATTTTTCCTTCAAAAACAGGAGATTGTTTTTCATTTTTCTCAAGTTTGGCTTTTTGAGCAGCTTATGATAACAAAAAACCCTTAATCCGAGAAAGCTCATACTAGTTCCGTATGCAAATATCTTAGACTTATCTTTGTGTAACTGAAGATTTAGCTTAGTTTTCAAAAAATATTCAATGCTTTTTTTATAAAATTCCAGCTGTTCCTTATCATGTTCAAGAATAACAAAGTCGTCAACGTATCTGATATAATATCTAGCTTTTAATGTATGTTTGATAAAATAATCAAGCTCATTAAGGTAAATATTTGCAAAAAATTGTGAAGTGAGATTGCCAAGAGGCATTCCTTTGCCAGCAAACACTGATGAATAATTTGCAAGAATTTTTTTGATTAACCACAGAACTCTTTTGTCAGCTATTCTTTTTTTGATGATGCTAATCAATATTTTATGGTCAACATTCTCAAAGTATTTATTTATATCAGCCTTTAGAATATAACATTTGACTGTATTGTTTTTGCTTGCTTTTGTTTTGAACACATCAAAACGCTGAACTGCCTTCAGTGTCCCTTTGCCAATCCTATTAGCATAGCTGTCATAAATAAACAATTTGTCAAAAATCGGCCCAATTATGTTGCATAAAGCATGATGAACAACCCTATCACGAAAATCGGACTTGCTTATTTTTCTTGTTTTGGGATCGCAAATAATGAAATGTACCAAAGGTTTAGGAGCATAAGAATGCAGCAACAATTCAGAACGCAATAGGAGGAGATTAGTTTCAAGATCTTTCTCAAAATCAATGACATACTGCTTTTGTGTTTTATGTCTTCTTGCTTTTTTAAATGCTAAGAGAAGATTATCATATGAACATAACCCCTTCCATAAATCTCGTTTGTTATCCATGAATAATAATCGGCTTTAAGCTGGACTATTCCGACGACACGATTGTTGTCATTGCCTAAGTTGTTGTTGCCATTAAGCCTAGACCTGTTGTTAAGCCTGTTAACGCACAAGACCCGCCACAGTGTAGCTCTTTTGCTGTATATTGCACTGCTGTTTCAGCCTTATACCCCTGAGAGCATGTGTCACAGCTGTAATTTATCAGATTGGAACGTGTTCAGTCTGAAGGTTTCATAACTTTGTCGCCAAAGCCATAGCAAAAAAGCATGTAGCCCAGCTTAACCCTAATATTTAATTAGAGATAAAGCCGAGAAGTGAGTATAAGAAAAAAGAAGTATAAAAACCTTCCTATTTTTTCGCGGCGCCTGCGGCGTACCCAGACGCTACCCCGACGACACGATCGCCGTCAACGCCAAAGTAGTAGTAGCCACTAAGCCAAGACCTGCCGCAAAGCCTGTCAACGCACAAGACCCGCATTTCTGCATGATCTTGAGGAGGTGATGTCAAATATAAACCCATATTTGTATCATAATTATATGTTCTCTTGTTATATTCGAATGTCTTCTGAACAAATGGCACAACCATTTCTACAGGGTATATCGAAAATGCTTTATGAATTACTTGGTCCTCTTTTACTATTTCATCTTGTCTCATGTCTCTATCAATAATCAGGTCTTTTCTCCTTAATGTTTCAACATTTACTGAATTAAATTGGTCTGCATTTAGTTCAACATAATTAGGGGCAACATATCTCAGCAAAACTACATTTTGTGCAGATTCGCTTCTCTGATTATCACCAAGACCATAAACAACTGTTTCAGAACCGCTTACTTTAAAGGGTTTCATATCTTTTACTGCTCTGGCAGCATATTCCGCATCAATTGCAGCAAAAAGGTCATCTTGAGTTTCAACAACGCCTCTGATTCCAGTCAAAAGTGGAGAATCTGCTTGGAGCTTTACCTGGTCTTCAAAGATTAAACACAGATCTGCAAGGTTAAAATAATTATTGCCCCATACGTTTATCTTTGCTTGGTCTTGTGAAGTAAGAGCATCTAACCTTTTCTTAAGAACAACATTGCCGCCTGCAAATATTCTTCCTTCTTTTCTTAATGCAGGAACAGTGTAAGGGATTGCGCCTTGTTTTACGTCAAAAGCATCAATTTCTGTTGTAATTGTGACTGTCTGTCTTGGGGTTCCTTGATTCATTGCTGTTATTAAATTATTATCTGTCATGGTTTCACCTTTGATTGAATATGTAGGTTATACGCATGGAAATCATGAAGAATTTATAAATGTTTCTGTTACAATTGAGTAGTAAAGTATATTTTTCAGATTTGATTATTAAAGAACTTAAGATTGAATATGGTAAGAATAGATTAAGATACCAACTTAAGATAATATCCTCTCTTTTATTTTCTCCTCATCTAAATTCTTCATTCCCTGTTTTCTAAAGAAAACACACACATTTTTAATATCTCTTTCTAATAATTCGTTTGCATTTGACGTCCTTACTTCAGTTGCCTGCGAGAAATCAATAAATACAGGATTTCCATCATAATTAAGTATATTGAATGCGCTTAAATCACCATGAACAAGCTTAGCCTTTTTCCATAACAATTCAATATATTCGATAATCTTGTCAAAAAATTCCTTTAAATTTTCAGGAGGATTATTTTTAAGCTGAAGAGCGATATAATCATCGCCGATATACTCCAAAACAAGAATGTGGTCGAGAACAGCCAATGGCAAAGGCACCCTTACTCCTGCTTCTCTTGCTTTTAACAGGTTTCTGTACTCTCTCTGTGTCCATGCAAAGATTATTCTTCTTCTGTGTTTTTTCAGATACTGATATCTTTGATCTAATTTAATATAGTCATACATCTTGTTAAAGTTGCATGATTCTAAACGATATATTTTTACTATTACTTTTTTCTTTTCTTTTGTTTCAGCAGTGAATATGTTTGCTTCCTTGCCAACTGAAATTGGGCTTTGAAGCTTCTCAAAATGCCCTTGACTGATTAGTTTGAATAAATTTCTAAGGGTATAATTATCAAACACATTACCCCATACTTTCCAGATTTCTTTAGATTTATGAGCCATATTTGGTATAAAATAAGGGTTAAATATAAGTTTTGGGGTTTGGAATAGATAATGAAGTAACTAATTCATCAAAACACCCCAAAAACCATCTATTTTATATACATCCTAATCATTAATAGTCATAAGCCATAAATATGCATATTGGTCCTTTTATGAGTAGAAACATCGTGTTTCAGCTGTGAATAAGAGCCACTCTTGCATATAACAGCCCGGCACGAGAGTACTCAATGGAGCTCATGCTAAATGCTTGCAATGAACTTGGGAGTTAGTGTTTCGGGCAACAAAGCTTTATTTAAGGAAATAAAGCTTAAATCATGCTTAAATGGTTTTAGAACAAGCTAAATATTCATTTCATCGCGCTATTTTGATGTTAGAACCTGAAAAAGGTCGTAAAGTAGAAATAAGTCAAAATATAGATTAATAAAGTAAATGATAACTAAAGCATTAGTAATTACATAGTTCACATAATTAACTTAAAACTACTTTAAAAATAGCTTGTTCTAGATAATTCATAATAGAAAAATCGTAAACAGAAGGAGTAAAGCTCATGATTATCATTTCGTATGTATCCTATATATGTAAGCTGTTACATGTACAATACAGATAGATTTTGGTTAAAGATAATATAGATTATAGGTTCAAACGAAATTAGATAACTGCTTGCTTCTTCTATAAGTGGAGGATTGAGAAACATGGGTAAAATCAGCCCAGTAAGTGCAAAATATATTGTTAATGCGAACATAGATATTGATGGTGTAGTAGACAGGCCAGATGTAATTGGAGCAATTTTCGGCCAAACTGAAGGTTTGCTTGGAGCAGATCTGGAATTAAGAGAACTTCAAAGATCTGGTAGGATTGGAAGAATAGAAGTTAATGTTGACACCAAGACAGGAAAAACAGTTGGAAAAATAATTATTCCTTCTAGCTTAGATAAAGCAGAAACAGCTATTGTAGGTGCTGCTTTAGAAATCATTCAAAGAATTGGACCTTGCAACGCTAAAATTAGAGTTGAAAACATAGAAGATGTTAGAGTCAGCAAGAGACAGTTTGTCATTGAAAGAGCAAAGGAATTATTAAAGAATTTGATGGAAACATCTATTCCAGACAGCCAAGAATTGGCTGATGAGGTTGCATACTCAGTAAGAGTTATGGAAATAACTGAGTTTGGTGAAGATAGATTGCCAGCAGGTCCTCAGATAGATGAGTCTGATGAGATTGTCATTGTAGAAGGAAGAGCAGACGTAATCAATCTTTTGAAGCATGGAATAAAAAATTCTATAGCTATCAACGGCACTTCTGTTCCGCAAACAATAGTGGAGCTTGCAAAGAAGAAAATAGTTACAGTATTTGTTGACGGCGACAGAGGCGGAGATTTGATAATTAAGGAATTATTAAATTTAACTGAGATTGATTATATTACAAAGGCGCCTGATGGAAAAGAAGTTGAGGAATTAACTAAGAAGGAAATACATAAGTGCTTAAGAAGCAGGGTTGGTCCTGAACAGGCAAAAGTTGAACCAAAATCTGAGTTTGGTAACAACCAGCAAAGAGAAGAAAGACGTTTAGAAAAACCATCAAGACCGCAAATGTCTCAGCCTTCATATGGTGGACAACAATCTAGACCACCTCAAGCACAGGCACCTTTACCATCATTCCAAAGACCACAAACATCTCAGGCACAGGCACCACTAAAAAGGACAAGTAATGCTAATGCGCAAAAGCCAACCAATGATGAAAAGAAAAGGTTTGGCAAATTGTTAGAAGATTTGATTGGCACAAGAGGCGCTTACATTCTTGATACTAAATTAAATATACTTGGAAAAGTGCCATTGAGCGAGTTAACACCAACATTAGCTAGTTTAAGTTCAGGCATATATGCTGTTGTGTTTGACGGCGAATGTGACTATGCAATTATTTCAGCTGCTGAGAAATCAGACGTGAAATTCCTTGTTGCAATGGGCGCAAAGTCAAAATCAAGCTCAAATGTTTGTGTGTTGACTGTTGAGGATTTTAGCTAGGAATAAAAATTGTTTTTTATATTTTATTTTTATTAATTATTTTTTTTATTATATTAACTTTCTTTATAAGTTATTAATTGTTTATTTTGGTATAAATTATTAATTGTTTATTTTGGTATAAGTTTTTAATCTTTCCCTTTTTAACTTTCTTCATTTTTTCACAAGTTTTAAAAAGTAGTATTCTATTTCTTCTAAAACAATGATAAAAAACCAGTTAAAAACATTTGTTTTGCTTTCTGTACTGACAGCTTTGCTTCTTTTTGTAGGCAATGTTTTAGGCGGAAGGTTTGGATTAATGATTGCAATAGTAATTGTTGTTATAATGAACTTTGTCTCGTACTTTTATTCTGATAAAATAGTGTTATTCATGTACAAAGCAAAGGAAGTCAAAGAAAAAGACCAGCCAGAATTGTTTAAGATTGTTAAAGAAGTTGTTTCACTTGCAAATATACCTATGCCTAAGGTTTATATTATTCCTTCTGAATCACCAAATGCATTTGCAACAGGCAGAAGCCCTTCTCATGCTGCTGTTGCATGCACTCATGGAATAATGAATTTATTAAATAAAGACGAGCTTAAAGGAGTAATTGCACATGAAATCAGCCATATAAAAAACAGAGATATCCTTATACAGACAGTAGCAGCAACTATCGCGGGCATTATTTCATACGTCGCTGCAATGGCCAAATGGTCAGCAATATTTGGTGGGTTTGGCGGAGACAGGAATAATAATGGAGGAAATATGATTTCATTGTTATTGATTGCTATTATTACGCCAATCATTGCATTAATTATCCAGCTGGCAATTTCAAGAAGCAGGGAATATCTCGCAGATGAAAGCGCAGCAAGAATTTTACATAACCCTAATGGTTTAGCAAGTGCACTTCAAAAGTTAGATGCTGGAATTAAACAAAATCCGCTGAAGTTTGGCGAGCCAAGTACATCTTCTTTATTTATTGCCAATCCGTTTAATGCTAGAGGGATGTTAACATTGCTTAGCACACATCCACAGATAAATGAACGTGTTAGAAGATTAAAAAGTTTGAAATTAACTAATTTTACATTTAATCTGAAATATACAAAGTGTTATGTCCGACAAATATAGTAAGTGACACGATATGTATAAAAATTTACGTCACTTACTATATATCAACAGTTATATTAACTTGAGATAAGATTTCTTGCTTTTCCACCAACACCAGTGAATAGCCTTGAAAAAAACTGATATTCACCGTTAACTTTTTCAATTAGTGCTACACTCCCTATACTGACAGCTACATTGTTTTTCATGGTTTCACCAAATCAATGAAATTAATGTAGCTGTCTTATTTCTTTCAGAAAAATCGAAGAAGTGGCGAAGTTAGGTTTAAACCATCTGCTCATGGCTGTCGAGGCAAAAATAAAACAAGAATGATAATATTTAATGCTTTCTACTTTTTCGCGCCGCCTTCGGCGGTCTTTTCAAAACGCACCCCGAAAGCGCCACTGTCGCAGTCGAGGAGCCTGCCGTTGCCGACAACACCGAAACCGACGTCAGGGCCACAGACACGCAACCTATTCAAGTATGGGCCTTTTTGAGATTTAGCATAGTTTGCACCATCAAAATACATTGATTGGCTGGCTCTTCCTTGTTCTTTCTGCCAATCGCCATAATCCTGTGCTTTGATTCCTAAGTTTCCATCAGAAAACAAGCTGGATGTTAATTCAACCTGACCAAATTCAGAAATGGGTATATCTATTTCTCCATGACTGGCAGTGAATGCAGTGCCTTTTCTTAGCATTTCATCAACCATAGCATAAACTAAATCTCTTTGATCCTGAGGAATAATATATTCTTTGCATTGCCTATGAGCATTAACTAAATTAGTTATGCTGATTTGTTTGCTTATTGCTTCGTTTGGAACTATAACAACCTGATTGGTTCTGTCATCATAAAAAACATCGGCATTTGTCCTGCTATAAGGGTTAAATGTACCTTTTGGTTCTTGTGCTCGAAGAAAACCTAACTGTGCTGGAGAAACAGTATGCAATCCATGAACTGCAAAAGCCGCTTCCTGAACATCTAACGGTGCTTCTTTGCGGACATAAGCAATAGTATATAATCCTGCTTGTGTTTTATTGACCTGCATTTCAAGATTAATCATTTTGTTAAGCCTCCAATAATATAAATTGTAAATAGGATAGAATAAGCTTTTGTTTATAAATCTTCCGTTTTTAAACCTACTACCAAGTAGTTAACCTATCTTTGTAAAGTCGCCGATTTTAAGCTGCCCTTTCAAGTGTGCTGGGCATCCGTAAATATCATGATCAAAAACAGATTTGCCCATCTACTCTTGAATGTAATGCTTGACTTGTTCTTGTGATACATGACCAGCAGAGCCACGGTAATAACCTCTTGCCCAGAGGTTATCAAATCCACTTCCGAAATGTTGTTTGTATCCCAAGTATTTCAATTCTGGAAATACTCGCCGTAATTGAATTGAAGTATTGCCTTTCAGCTTATGAACTATCTTGAAAGGTGTTACTGTTGGTTTAGCACCTACAAACAAGTGTAGATGGTCAGGCATAACTTCTAATGCTAACTGCTGTATGCCCATTTCCTGACATTGCCCGTTGATTATTGTTTTTAACACTTCAATCACTTTTCCTGTTAATATTTGCTTTCTATACTTTGGTATCCAGATGATATGATAATTTATGTTATACTTGCAATGATGAGATGTTCTCACCGTTGCGATTTTGCTCTCAATCTTATGCACTTCTGGATTAAAGTGCGGATATATTTGTTTAGTCATGGCGACCACCTCAATAAATGGTGGTTGCCTTTCTTCGTAGGGGGTTCTCGTTTAGCGAACCCCACATTAAACCTTTAGTGCCATTGGCACGACCTTATTAAAGGGAAAAGTTTAAGTTAAGGGGTTTGCGTGAGAAACCCCCAGCTTTAGCTGGATTCATTTTGGGAGCATGTCATTTGTGGATTTCAAAATTTAAAAAAGAATTGTGGGACGGCGTCCGCTGTTATATTCTCCGTTAGGATTGATTTTTAGTGCAACGTTCCGTAGCGAAGCGGAGGAAAAAATCAAAGTTGTCGGCACTATCGTTAAAAATGGGGGTCGGCGCGGGTTAAATTTAACTTATTGGTGGTAACAGTAGAAAGGTTTATAAAGCGTTCATACATTCTTCTTATAATGATAACCCAAGAAAGTTTGGATAGATTTGTGGAAGAATTATTTCCGAATATAGAAATTGCCCAATTTTCAACGGATTGGATTGTAAACAGTCCAAGAGCCACCGAAGATTCAGCTAGAAAAGTTTATGGATTTCTAATGGACAAGGGATTAAAGAATGACAAGATAGCATCACATGCTCATTTGCTGGGAATGAATCCTGAAACTATTGAAAGGAACTATCAAAGATTGTCAGCTCTTGGACTGAAGGATGACAAGATAGCATCACATGCTCATTTGCTGGGAATGAATCCTGAAACTATTGAGAGAAACTATCAAAGATTGTCAGCTCTTGGACTGAAGGATGACAAGATAGCATCACTGGCTCATTTGCTGGGAAGAGATCCTGAAACCATTGAGAGAAACTATCAAAGATTGTCAGCTCTTGGACTGAAGAATGACA
>JAGVYH010000019.1 GCA_018303325.1 Candidatus Woesearchaeota archaeon | reverse complement strand
ATCTTCTTTTTTAAGGTGTATTTTACCATTTTCTCCTCCTAAAACAAACACACCTATAGATTTGTGTAGTAACTGTGACATAATTACGGTTTAGCACAAGTATCGAATTTTTCGATAGATTTAAATATCAATATACCCAAAAATAGGAGATAGCGAAAAATAGTGAGTATTAGAAGTAATTCATACAGTAAAAAAGAGAGGTGGAAAGATGATAGAGTTAGGAAGAAGTATCGTTCTAGAGGGATTTAATGATATAAATGGGGGCGAGATGGTTATTCTTAAAAAACTTCTTGGGAATTATGTAAAAGAGATTACTGAAAAAAAAGGAAATATTGAAAAGTTAAGCCTGAACTTAAATAAAACAAAGCTTGGCGAAAAAAATATTTTTAATCTGCAGGCAGAGCTTCTTGCAGGTGAGAAATACAACACAGAAGTCAGAGACGGCAATCTGTTTTTCGCGATAGATAAAGCGCTGAAAGATATTGATACGAAGCTTTGATTTGTAATTGTTTAGGATTTTAATTTTTTAATAAGTTAATAGTTATCACTACAAATAATATATTATCTTATTTTGTGTATTGATAACTTAATAGTATATTTAAATAAAAAATGGACACAAATGAATTAGGCAATTATATAAAAAACAATCATCTTAAAATAATTGTCAGGCCAAATTCAAATAAAAGTGAGATTATAGAATTTAATGATGAGAAACAGGCATTAAAAGTAAACATTGCTGCGCCTGCTGACAAAAACAAAGCCAACAAAGAAGTGATTAAATTCTTCTCAAAATTATTAAAAAAAAGAGTAGAAATAAAAAGCGGATTGACGTCGAAAGAGAAATTGCTGAGGCTTCAATAACAAAAAATGATAATTTGATAATTCTTAGTTGTTTTATAGTTATTTCCTATAAGGTTATTTTTTAGATAATTATTATTTGTTATCCAAACAGTTCATATATTCCTTAAATTCTTTGGTATCTCGTATTTCTTTAGGAAAATTTTTGCCAAGATTTTCTTCAATAATAAATTCATGAACATCCCATTCTCTTATTGTTCCGTCTGGCTGTCTTCCTATAACTTTTGCAATCTCGCCCTGTACAATAGTTCGTTTGCACATCATGCATGGCTCGCAGTAGCTTGGGCTTCCATCAACTGTTTCCCCATGCAGATAAATTGTCGCTCCTCTTCTTTCGATAGGATCTGCCGCAAGAATTGCATTTTGTTCAGCGTGAAAACTTTTGCAAAGCTCGTATCTCTGGCCAGGCGGAATTTTTAGAGCCTGTCTCATACAGACGCCAATTTCTAAACAATCCTTTGCTTTTCTTATCGCGCCGTTATACCCTGTGGCAATAATCTTATCGCTTTTTGTGACAATAACTGCTCCGAATCTTCGTCTTAAACATGTGCTTCTTTTGCATACCTGTTTTGCAATGTCTAAATAATAATCAATTTTGGTTGGCCTCATTGTTTTAAGTGTATCTGACTTTGTTGATGAATTTGAAGTTTGATTTAGGTTTGAGTTTAAATTTTGGTTTAAACTAGAATCTGTTTTTACATCTACAGAATTTCCATGTTCAGAAACACAGCAGCAACAAGAATTATTATTCATTTCTTTATTCATAGCTTCACCTTCATTTATATTAATAATAGGATTATTTATATTATTTGTAGAATCACTTTTAGAATCATTTATAAAATCATTTGTAGAGTTGGTTATATTATTATAAACTTCAGAAAGCTGAGTATTGAATTTGTCTAAACTTCCATTATTGATTACAACATAATCAGCAATAGCTATTGGCCCTGCTTTTTCAATGTTTTCTATCTCGCTGTAATCGCGTGCTGCTGCCTCGTTATTTGTCAGAGGCCTTTCTTTTCTCATTGCTAATCGCTGATACCGAACAGCTGGTGATGCTTGAACTGCTAAAATATTTAATTGCTCACCAAATTTTTCTTTTAAAATTTTATATTCACTCCAGCTGTAAAGACCGTCTGCAACAACATCACTGCCTTTTGCCAGCAATGCTTGTATTTTAGGAATATTTTTTATTGCATAAGCGCCCATGCCAAATTCCTTTCTTAATCCTTCTCTGACTTCACGCTCGTTTTTCTCGCTGATTTCTTTTCCTTGTTCATTAAGAAAGTCTATTGTAATCTGCCCAAATCTTACTTTGGCAAATCCTTTTTTCTCAAAGAATTCTGCAGCAACGCTTTTACCTGCGCCAGTTAAACCGACAATAGCTATTAGTTGAGGGATAGCTGCTGTTCTAAAGCTTGAAGTACTTGATGTAAGATTGTTTGTTGCAATGCTCTTATTACTCTTTATTGTGCTATTCATTGCATTTGGGAAGAAAATGAGTTTTATATGTTTTGTTGTGATGAAATTGTTAGATTAATACATTTGTCTATACTAAATAATGATTCCCTGTTCACTCGCCTTTGCAATATTTCTCGTAAAATTCTAAGATTTCATTTGTTTTTCTAAGATTTAGAGAGTTTTTGCTTAGAGGATTGCTGGGAACAAGAATAGATGTAAAAAAAAGTGTGTATAGTTAGATAAACATTCTACGAGCAATGCTCTTTCACAAATTCATCTATATGAATCCTTAAATCATCAAAACCATGAACATTGATGAGTGTATGGTCAGCTATTGCTATTGGCCCTGCTACTTTTAGTTTTTCAATTTCTTCGACGTCTCTGGAAATCGCCTCTTGTTTTGTTAATGGCCTGCGCAGTCTTGTACCCAACCGCAGATATCTTACAGGCGAAGGCGCATATATTGCCAGCAAGAGCAAATGCTCACCAAACTTTTGTTTCAGAAACAGATATTCTTCCCAGCTGTAAAGCCCGTCAATAACAACATTATTTGCATGCAACTCTTTTTCAACCTCTTCTAAATGCAGCTTTGCATAAGCTTCCATGCCTTCTTTTTTTCTGATAAATTCCCTCATTCTTTTTTCGTTTTCTTCATTTTGCTCCAGATTGTTGTCTTTAATTAATCTATCTGTTAAATCACCAAATCTTATTATTTTGAAACCTAATTGTTCAAAGAATCTGGCTACCTCTGTTTTTCCAGAACCAGGCAAGCCAACAATTGCGATGATTTTGTGATGCATAAGAAAATTTTTAATTTTGATATTTATAAAAGTTTAGGAAAAATTACTTTTTAATTTATGTTCTAAACTTGTGTTCTAAACTTTTCAAAGAAGCATTATGTTTATGTGCTTAATGTGCTTAATATGTTTACTGTGTTTCTTGTTGTGCACTTGCACTTCTTTCAGCGTTGATATCTGTCGCAGTTTTATAATATCTATTAAGAATATATACACAAAATGGAAGTTCTATTGATGTATCTAAAGGTCTGCTATCTTTAGTGAAATATACCGTTGATGTTTTTTTAAGTCCATTATCAGTAATCATCAGTCTTTCACCTTGTAGTTCTGCTTCTATAAACATGAGGCGAGAAAATGAGGTCTCTGGACAATAACTAGGAATATCGCTTTCTTTCCATAATCCTAATAACTGGTTCATTGCATAATTTCTAATTAGTCTCTTAATTGTTGCATATGCAGATTCTCCTACTGCAAATGTACTATTATTTTTCAATGGATTTAAGCAGCCATATTTCTGTATAACTTCTCTTGTTATTAAGAGCGATACTTCTCCTAATGTTGTATAAATCTCTCTTTTTATTTCTGCGTCAGTAAACATTTCCTTAAATTCCCTTTCAGCGTTAGCTCCGCTTTTTACAAAAGAAACAGGGAAATTAGGTGGGAGAATATACCTGCCAAGCCTTTTTACTTTAATTACGCCTTCTTGTGAGTGCTGGACAAATTCATCTGCTCTCTGTAACACACTCAGCAACCTGTCAGAAAAAAAGTCAGGTATCATTTCTGCAATCTCTGACTCTATATCTTGGAGGGTATATTTTTTCTTTTCAAAAAGGCGATGCATAAAATAGCTTGAATTTTCTTCTAATTTAGGAATTATTTCTGGATGGTCTGCTATAAGTTCCAGCAACATGATAGGCCTAAAATAAAAATTCAATGTTTTGAATAATAATGGCTTTGATAAAGGTTGTGATGCATTTTTGTCTTGTATCGAGGTAGGTTCATATTGTATCATATCTACTAATGGATTAAAGCTCTGAGCAAACTGGCTTCGTCTTGTACTCTTTATTCCACCATTCACAGTTAACCATATTGTAGCAGCATCAAGAAGTGGGTCTCTTACTTTCTCTAAAACCGAATCAAGTGTGGTTTCAGGTACAGAAATTAATCTATCATACAGCAACCCCAACAGGAGTTCTTTTCGTTTATCAACAATCGCATTCTTCACTTCTCTTGGGACAATTTTGTTATCTTGATAACCTATTTCAGTTAAACGAAAATCAGACAATGCAGCGCATCCATCTAAATGAGCCATTTTTCGTGCAGTTGGTGGTACAGGATTACCTTTGAGAATTGCACCAGACCATTCAGAGAGCAAGCTATCATAAACATTAAGCATTGCATCTAAATCTAATTTAATATCTGAAGACATAACTCCTTGGAGTGTGGAGGAATTTATAAATCTTTTGTTTTGTCACCATTTATTAGTAGTCTACCAATCAGGTTTAATGAATACAAACTTATTGGTGTTTAAAGGTTTTTGAGCAAAGATTAATATACTTCACTAGCTTTTTTATCATTATGAAGGCAAAATTCATTATGGTGGATGGTCTTGACGGCTCTGGCAAAGGCACTGTAATCAATACTTTAAAAAAACATCTGGAAGAAAAAGGGAAAAAAGTTTTTGATTTAAGAGAGCACTGCAAACAACACACTGCTTTCCCTGAATTCAAAGAAATTAAAGATTATGATGTCATTGTAAGCACTGAACCAACTTATTCTTATATTGGCAAAGCTATTCGAGAAGAGATTGTAAAAGAAAGCGAAAGAAAGTATTCTGGTTTGAGCACAGCTTATGCATTTGCCCTTGACAGAGAAATTCTTTACAGAAAAATAATTATTCCTGCAATAGAAAATGGAAAGATAATTCTTCAGGAGAGGGGTGTTGTAAGCAGCTTTGTATATCAGCCAGTACAATTGGAAAGAATTAGTTTGAGGGATATAATGGATCTTCCAGGGAATAGGCTTGCGATGAAATATGCGCCGTCTTTATTGATTATAACTAAAGTTGATCCTCAGGTGGTTATCCATAGATTAAGGGAAAGGCAGAAACAAGACCATGCCATATTCGAAAAATTAGTATTCCAACGGCAGATTGCTGAGAGATATGAAAGCGACTGGCTGAAAAACCTGTTTGAGAGCAAAGGCTCAAAGGTTGAATTCTTAGATACAAATTACCCAAAAACAGTTGAAGACACGCAAAAAGCAGCGATTAATATGTTTGAGGGGTTTTGTAAGGAGTGAGTAGCTAAAAATAGTATAATTCTTCTAATATTACTTAATTCTATTCTCACCAATAGAAATATTTATATATAAATAAAGATTTATGATGATTAAGTAAGATTATTTAGAATAAAAAATATAAGGTTAGAATAAAATTATGTTCGAAATAAGAGTTAATAATTAAAGAAACATAAAGGAGGGGTATCCCATGTTAAGAATGAAAAGAGTATCTGAAACATACGATATGAAAGTCTTTACTGATTCAGGCGAATATTTTGGTGATATTGAAGAATGCGTGCTCCATGCAAACAAGGTTTTTGGCTGGAGAGTAAAAAGCACAAAGAATTCTTTCCTAAACAAGATATTGGGCAGCGCAAAAGGAGTAATTGTTCCCCACCAGCTTGTAAAAAGCATTGGCGAGATAATGATTATAAGCAAGTCTGCTGTGCCATCTTACAACCCTGAAGAAGGGGAAGCACACGGAGAAGAGTAAGCTTATTTATTTTTATTTTATTAATATTAACAATTATTTCTCATTTTATTAATTATTTATTTCAATTTTTTCTATTGAGTTTTTATATCTATAGTCAGGGATATTAATAATTGACTTCTTGTTTAGTAATCAATATAAATCTCTTTAATATTCTTAATTGCATGGCTCATCACGATTATCTAAAAGCAGTATTAATTGTGCCAAGGACCAGAGCAACACGATTTAACGGCAAATTATTGCAATTGGTCAATGCGCATCGTCTTACTCTTCCAACCTTAGCTGCACATACTCCTTTTGAAGGTGTTTCTTTAAAAGTTATCGACGAGAATGTTGAAGATATGCTAACTCCTGAAACAATCTCAACATCAGCTGATATTATTGGAATCAGTGCTATGACACCTGAAGCATTAAGGGCATATGAAATAGGGGATATGTACAGAAAATTAGGCATTAAGGTTGTTTTAGGTGGGATTCATCCTACAGTACTGCCAGAAGAAGCATTACAGCATGCAGATATTGTAGTAAGAGGTCCTGGCGGCTCTGCCTGGACACAGATATTAGATGACTTCAGAAGAGGACAACTGAAGAAAGTGTATGATGGATATTCAATGCAAACCCACATGGTTCCTTTACAAACAGAAGAGAGGCAATTAGTCACATCTAAGTCTGTCTATTCTATAGCAACAGTCCAAACCTCAGAAGGATGCCCAAGAAGATGTAATTTTTGTTCAGTAAAACTGCTTCATCCTGATTTTGTCAGATATGATTTAGAAGATGTAATTAAGGATATTGGCTCTATTGAAGGAGGATATCTTATTTTTGTCGACGATAATCTGTGGGCCAACAAGCCGTATGCCAAAGAACTGTTTAGAAGGATGAGAGGCTTAGGCAAAACCTGGATCAGCCAAGCACCTATCACAATTGCATTGGATGATGAACTGTTGTCATTAGCTGCTCAATCTGGTTGCAGAGGTGTTTATATTGGAATTGATTCAATCATTGAAGAAAGCTTAAGAAGTGCAAACAAAAAAGGTATTGATGTTACTAAAATTCCTGAGTATATAAGAAGGATACAAAACAGAGGCATTTTTGTGGAGGCTGGTGTTATTTTTGGCTTTGACAATGAAGATGCATCTGTTTTTGAGAGAACACTTGAAGTTTATGATAAAACTTCTGTTGATTCTCTAAATTTTCATATCTTAACACCATATCCAAGCACTGAACTAAGAAGAATACTGGAAAAAGAAGGAAGGATTCTTCATAATGAATGGGACAAATATGATACACGCCACGCTGTGTTTAAGCCTGTGAAGATGAGTCCTGAGCAGCTGCAGGAAGGATATGAATGGGCTTGGAAGCAGTCATTCAGTTTAGGCATGATTGGAAAAAGAGTTTTGCGTTCAGGTCATCCAATTTATTCAGCAATTTTCCAGCTTGCAGGAATGCTTGACCATGCATCTATACTTGAAGAAGATGGTTTAGTATCAAGAGCAGTATCTCGTTTTGTTGATAAACATCTAAAAGAAGCACCATTGACTGCAAGAGATCGAAACAATGTTCAACTTTATTGTCAAGAAATGAGTGAGCCAGAAGGATGCGGAATGCCTGGCAGTTATTTCAATGAAGCGCATTACAATTCCAGAGTGTGGGATCATTTGTAAATCAATTAGATGAATTAATTCAGTCAGTTGTAAATTAATTACACACTTTAAAAACAGTAAATCCTATAAATAATTATAAGTTATATCTCCCTGCAATTTCTAAAAAGCGAAAGTTTTAAATATATAAACGTATTATACATATTAAACTTATTACACAGATTAGACGTAAACTACTGGAGGTACAAAAATGGTAAGCATAACTTTATCAGTTCCTGAAGAGATGAAACATGAAATGGATAATTTTCAGGACATAAATTGGAGTGCTGTAGCTAGACAAGCAATAAAGAATAAACTAGCAATGTTAGAGAAGTTCAAAGAGTTCACAAAAGACAGTACACTAACTGAAGAAGAAGCATTAGAATGGGGAAAACAAGTTAGTGAAAAAGCTATGAAAAAGCACAAAGCAAGATGATAATTATAGTAATTGATGCTAATATCTTATTTTCAGCTTTGATAAAGAATAGTGTAAATGCTAAGCTTATATTTGAAGAGGAGATTATATTATACACTCCTGAATTTATTGTAGATGAGTTTTTAAAATATCAAGAGATGATATTAAAGAAAACATCCAGAAGCAAGGATGAATTTATTCAGATTATGCATATGTTAAAGGATATAATCACAATCATCCCAAAAGAGGAATATTCAAAATTTATGGAAGAAGCTGAAAACCTCTCACCTGATGAAAAAGATGTTTTGTACTTCGCCTTAGCACTCAAATTAAAATGTGGAATCTGGTCGAACGATAAGAAATTAAAAACACAGGATAAAGTAAAGATTTATTCTACTGAAGAGATAAAGAATCTCCTTAATTGAAATTCCGAAATTCTTATTTTAGTGAAGTTGGTAGCTGAAACAAAACAAAGATGAAACATACAAAAAGTGTAATAATTATACTAAAAGTCTTTGATTATTAGGAAATAACTTTACATTAATTTCAGTTTATCCGAAAATTAAAGTTATTTCCTATAGTTTGTTCGAAAACTAATTCCATTTAGTATATAATCAACTCGTTTTTTAGAAAAAATAGAAACAACTAATCAAACATACAAATAGGAGATTAACTCATTCCTTTTTTATTTTCACAATCGCTTCAGCAATATCCCCTTTTGTTTCTTCTAACATGCTTCTCGCTGTTTCCTCGCTGCAGTCTGCCTGCTTCATCACTGTTTTTATATCGTCGTCATTGATCTCAGGCATTGTGTCGTCTGCTTCTGCAGTTTCCGTATTATTTGTATTCTCATCAGATTCACTTAACTCTCTCTCAATAGGTTCGCCGATAATCTGGTATGTTTCCTGCCCCATCATGTTTATTTTAGACACTTGAGGAGCATCAAACACTAATTCCCTGTCAGAAAGCTTTATTATAACTTTAGAAGCATCTAAGTTTTCCTCTTTAATGCCCATTTTTTTCATTGCCTGCTTCATCATCTTTGGGTCAATTCCTGGAAACATAATGTATCACCATTTCAAAATTATAATCTTATTGTATTATCAGTTATCATGCGGACATAAAAGAAAATCTAAACAATATAATCTATCCTAATCCGAGCAGGCTGTTTGCCTGTGTCCATAAAAACAATTCTATAATTATGACTACAATCACAAGCACAATAATTAATCCTGGCTTCATTTGGAGTTTAGACTTGTATTCATCAAAATATCTTATTAAGCCGCCAGTTGACTGGGGCATTGAAATCCTGTCATTTGCCATTTTAACATGTAAATATCTTTTAATTTATAAAGGTTTTTGTGTTTATCGTTTCCTGTATTTTTTTTCTGTATGGTTCAGCATTTTTTCCAACTGTTCAGCAACTTCATTTGATTCACTCACCTGAACTTTCATCTTTTTAATCAGTTCTTTTATCTGCCTTATTGTGCCCATGACAATGACATCGCTTTTTGGCACAGTGCAATTAACGCAACCTTTGTTTACAGCCACTTCCCCGCCGATTGAAAGCATTTCCTGTTTGAGAATATTAGCCATTGCATTCCTTATGCCATATAATTTAATAATCCTAAATCTACCTTTATCTAGCATATAAAGAACTGCCCTATCGTCAACACCAATCTTGCGCATCTCTGCTTCAAGGTCATTTTCATTAATTAATTGAGGTTGGGTTGTTGATTTTGATAAAGTTGATGATGTTGCCATTTTAATGATTTCACCGCTCTCCACCTATTCTAGGGGCGCAGTCCCCCGTCCACTATGATTTTTAGTTGGTTAGTTTATTCATTCATTGTTCGATTTGTTTTATACAATTATTTAAAAAAAACTGAAAAAATTTCATGATATGTGTAGCTTTGCCCAGGAACTGAACAAATACTTTTTTCTTTTTCATTTCCTACCTGATTGGACACGTTCATGAAGATTTCTCTTGAAAATTTAGGTTATTCTTTTTAAAATCGCTAAAATGATACTAAAAACTTCTTCATGAAACGGGTGGCTTCGCCTTGGAACGAAACAAATGCAAAAGATTAACATTATTTATGCATGCATCTTAAACATTTTCTTTGTGATAACATACGCTTTGTTTATATGCAAAACATCTGCCGGAACATTCCATTTAAATTTGTCTTTTAATTTATCCATTGCCTTATCCAATACAGTATTCATCACGAGATAAGAGCTGGCAATACCTAAAGCAAACAATGTTCTTTCAAATGCAACCACAGGTATTAATGCTATCCATTGCTCAGCAGTCATAGGAATCGCCCAAATCCATGCTGCGCCGCCGACAGAATGCGCTGTAAATGTTGCGCCCAAACTTTTCAATGAAAAATGATGGGAATATTTCTCTGGCATTAATGCTATTATGATTGGAATCGTCCAATACAATGAAAAGAACCATACTGTTCTTCCGACAGGATGCATTACAAAAGCAGTTATCGCTATCAATGGCACAACAATGGCAACAATCTTGCTTGTTACATTATATTTTCTTCCGAAATAATAAGCTGCAAACAGCATCGGTGTCAGCCTGATCACATTTATCAGCGTGAATGCTTTTCCCACGATAAAATAATCTGCAATCTCTGAGCAAAGAACAGAAACAGCGCCGAATATCGGCCCAAGAAATGCGCCTGCAATCGGCCCAAAGAACTGGAACAATGTAAAGAACTGGTTATTTGCGCCGACTAACGGCGAGAAATTAATCCTGCTGCTGATAAAGACTAATGCAGCGAACAATACTAAAAAAATTATATGTTTTTTTGTTATGTTTATTTTTATATTGGTTATTATATTATTTATATTCATATTATTAACCCCCTCATTTTGATATTATTTATAATAATGATTGTTTTATATTTAATTTAAGTAACTTAAACCAAACAGATTAGAATCATGAATTATAAGTGTTATAAAAAGTTTGTTGTTTGATGTTTTTTAAATTATCTGTTTTTGTTTATTTCGAGATAACAGGATTTGTTGGTTTATGCATTTTATATGCAAATTCCAGCTCTTCTCTTAAAGTGTCATAGAAGAATTTACAGCGTTCAATAGACTCTTGTTTATTCTCACCTTTTGTTGGCATATTCAAAATTGAAGGTAGCTGATCTAAAAAATACACTTGTGGGCCTAATTCATAGCTCCATACATTAGTAAATTGTGTAATATCTTTAAAATTTTCAGGATTTCTTAAATATCTCGAATATAATCTTCTAAGTGTGGTGCCTGAGTTAGGAGTAAGTATAAAATGATTGAGATATACAGATAATGTTGAAGTCGACATATTTTCCAGTACAGATGACTCTTCAATTATTCTTTTAGTTGACTCATTAGTATCAAAAGGCGTGAATATATAAGCAATAAAAACATAAGGTGAAATAGGAGAGTGTTGAGAAATAGGAGAGTGTTGAGAAAGATAATTGTGTTGAGAATAACGCCATTCACTTAATAGTTTTCTTATCCCTTCAAATTCCATATCCAATTGCTCTTGTGTTCTTATTCTTCCTTTAAACTTCCTTCCAATTCTTTCTGCTACATTTTTATCAACACATTCCCTTCCTATAAACAGACCAAGAACATTGTAAGCTTTGAAAAAGTCCATCAACTCCCCATAATAATTATTGTCAATCAACAAACCAGGGTCAAGAAAAAAAGTAGAATAGATTTGTAGAGTTGTTTGTGTTCTTAAAGAGTCAATCAATGTTTTATATTGGCTAATTCTATTTATTTCAAGGGGGTTTGAATCTGAAAAATGAAGAGTTACAATTTCTGCCTTACCTTTTGCCTTATTTAAAATTGAAGATATGCTTTTCACAGCTAGGTCTTGAGGAATCTTTTTACGAAGTTGTGAGACACAACAATAATCGCAGCCATTATTACATATTTCATCAAAATAAACTGACACATCCCTTGCTTTCTTTCCGTAATAAGTTATATCTTGATAAATATAGGGTATAATTGATACTTGTGGAAAAGAGCCTTTTCCTTGACCAACAACATCATTTTCATTTCGTTTATACATTCCTTGGATACCACTAAGTTTAGGATACTTACCTTGATATTTTACAATAAAATCAATAAATGGCTGGGCATCTCCAACAACAACAAAATCAGTTATTTGCCTTTCTTCGTGCGTTTCAGATAAGGCAACCTCGACTGAATCAAGGCATCTTACTCCATCTGAATCAAAAATAGATTCTCTCGCAAAATGAGGCCCTCCAGCAACAATTGTAGAAAAAGGAAATTTCTTCTTTATTAATTTTGCAATTTCTTGGAACACCCAATAAGTGCCGGTATACACAGAAAAACCAAACACAATATTCCACTCATTTTTTAGTTTGGCCTCTAAATCATCCACCATTCGGTTAAGACCTCCAAACACAGCACTAACACTACTAATTGGGTTGGCAGGATATAATAAAACAGTTTCATAGCCTGATTCTTTCAGCGCTTCTTGAATAAGCCTAAGTGAAGAAGATTGTTTACCTTCATCTATAACTCCTTTCCCCGCAACAGTATTTATGAGCACAACTTTATCTATTGAATTAGCTATTGTATTGACCATATTAATAGATGGAACTAAATACTTATTTTTAAACATTCTTATATTGACTACTGTAATATAGTCAAAATATCTTAAATTTCCAAAACATTTATAAATCAACAAAAAACAATGCCATATTGTGTAGGGGGATGCTTGACAACCGGAAATAAGCCTGCTTAGGCTTTTGTTTAAGCAGCTTATTGCTGAGGAAAGTCTGCCCATCGAAGCGAAAGCTGAAAGCGCCACTCATTGTGTCCTTTTTTATCCAAAAGGATAACTCTGAGATTCAGAAATGAATGGCAACCACTCAGAAACGAGACCACCATGGAAATGGGATGATATGGCGAAGTTCTCTGCGAGGAGAATGAGCATTTGAGGAAACTCAAAGTTCATCAAAAATGAGAAATCATTATGATGAATAAATCCATTGACGTCTTCCAAGGAATGGATGAAACGGTGAGCCCTGGCTGATGCAAGTACCTTTGTGTACGCTTAGTAGAATGTCAAGGCACCAGTTTGTTGTTCGTCAACATTGGTGAACAGAAGGCAGCTTACAGTCCCTCTACTTCTTTTTTATGTTTAATGTAAAAACAGAATTTTAATTAATAAGATTCTTTTGTTGAGAACTCCATTTTTTATTAGAACTCTTTTTCAGCCAGTTAGTATGCCAATCTATAAATTCTAATCTCTGCTTAAAATTCTCTTCTTTCAAGCGTTTTAATTCTTCTAACTCAAAGTGTGGCAATTTCATTTTAAATATCTATTAAACAATTATTTTATATTAAGTTTTCTATTTGTTTTTAGCTAATCTCCTGTTTCTCAACATCATTTTTTCGCTCTCAGCACGTTTGTAGGACGAAGTCCCCCGTCCCATGATTACTTTTTTAGAGTTTTTACGTCGTAAAGAAAACCCAAACTAACTAAAATCATGAGACGTGTGGCTGCGCCCAGGAACGAAATAAAAATAATTATTTCAAGAAAGAATAAATATTTATAACTCAATTCTGCTTATTCATAACATAAATTTTCATTGGCTGCTGGCCCTGCATTACTTCTCTTTCTTCAATTAATTTGTATTTATTTAATATTGTGCACTTGTTAATTGCATCTTTATAGCCTGCATTTTTTTCGACGATAAAAGTGATGGTTCCGCTTATTTTTAGTATATAATCTGCCTGATGGAAGAATTCATTGTAAATCTTGTCTATTTTGTCTGTCGGAACTGTTTTTGAAGGCACTGGAAGATGCGTTATTATTTTATCAACACTTTGCTTGTCTAATTTTGTGTCCAGCCATTCCAAATCAACCTTGCTGACATTAATGGATTTATTCACGCCGGCAATCTGCGCATTTTTCTTGATTGCTTTCATGTAATTTATCTGGTTGTCATAAGTAATTATTTTAAAATAAGGCGAGAAGGTTTTATCCAATAGATTTAAGTCGACCTTTAATGACTTTGTAAAAAGCAGTTTATCCTTTCTGAAAAAGTTTACAGACTTGTTTGTAAGGAATAATGCAGCTTCAATAGGAATTACACCAGAGCCGCCGAAAGGATCTACCATTGTTTCATTGTGCTTTAGCTTTGCAATCCTTACCAGCGAATATGCAATTGCACCATTTAACGACGAACTGTTTGCAAATATTTTGTATTCTCTCTTGCTTAAATCAACACCGCAGAAATCAATGCCAATGTAAAGGTCTTTATGATTAATAAAAATATAAACAACTGTTTGCGGGTCATTCATCGCTACCTTTGTTTTTTGCTCTTTGTGCTTATTCAGCAAAAGCTCTCCAAACAATTCAGAAACCTGTTGAGAGCCAAATTCATGCTCGCCGATTCTTTCGCAGACAACCTTGAATGTTTTGCCGTCCAGCCATTGATTAGTGTCTACCTGCTGAGCTAATTGTGCAAGCAAAGGTTTCAGCTCTTTAAAACTCCTGCTAATCTTTGCCCTGCCCAAAAGCAATAGAGTTCTCCTTATACTTCTACCCAAATAAGTTAATTTTATGAGTTTTTCTATGTCTGTTGCGAATACAACTATGCTGTCCTGAGCAATGCCTTCTTCATCTATTAATTCTTTTATCTCATTTAAAGTAATGTCCTCAACACCTTTGTGGCAAATTGCTAGACCTTTCATAAGTATTATAGAAGTAGATGAGATTTATAAACATTTCGGGGTAAAGTAAAAAAATAAAATCTTTTGTTATTATCTGCCCTGATAAAATGCATCTGCTGGATTTAAGAGTGAATAACCTCTGCCAACATGTAGTTAGGCGTGTTTCCGATAAAACGCATTTGCTGCTTCAGATAATATTTTTGCACCACCACTTGTAATAACAGGATTTTGCGCAAAATACCTAACTGCTTGCTCTTGAGTAATTGTATCTTTGTCAGATTTCTGCGCGTCGCCTTCGGCGACCTTTACACGACGTACCCCACGAACAGCGCTAACTAAGTGGTCGATGCAACTGACATCCGCATAGAAAGCCCGGTCGTCATCGAAATAGCACGCCCGCGCAATTAGCTCATCGTTCCTATTCCTCAATTGAGCTTCAACAACATTTTCCCTTAAAAGATAAACTGTAGTTCCATTACGAAGATTATCAGTGCCATAAACTCCATTAAACAATTTTTTCTCTTCATCGTTATTTTTGCCATTGAATTTAACATAAGCACAATTTTCACTGCAATCTTTGGTTTTCAATCTTAATCCAGAATAACGCACGGTTACTAATGCTTTAGCTGCTTTAATATGCTCTTTCATTGCACTTTGAGGAAAAAAGAACCCATACTTGACGATACCGTTATATGCATCTTTTCTAAGCGTTTCATCCATAAAAGGATTGCCTTCTTTTCCAAGCAGCTCAAATACCAATTCACCATCAACAAGCTTGTAGATAGCCATGTTGGCAGTAATCACTACAAAATCTCTTGCTTTAAAGACTTGAACAGAATCTTCCCATGTTTCTGGTTTTATTAATGCAAGATTCGCTAATAAATTTCCTCCTTCATTTACTTTTTCAACAACTTCATCAATTGCCATGATTTCACCTTTTGATATTGATTTAGGAGAGGTAATGAAAAACCATATTTAAATGTTTTGATACTGTTATTATTATAAAGTAATTTTTATTTTTTCAGGCAGGTTTTTTAGCTCTTTGCTCTGCTCACAACCCGTATGTGGGACGCAGTCCCCAGTTACATGAATTTTTTAAAGTTTTTTTTAGCGTTGATACTCAAAGAACAAAAAAAGTAATAATATACTAAAAGCACAAAATAATCGAACATTATTTTGTGCTTTTAGTATATACAAAAGCAATTAATTTGTTCGAAAATTAATTGCTTTTGGTATAAACTAAACATCATAGTAAACAGGTGGACTTCGTCCTCGGAACTGAAAAAAAAACCGTCAAAAGAACTCGCTTATCTTCCTCTGCTGACCCATGTTTTTTAATAATTTGCTTTGGCTCAGCAAAACATTCACATCAAAATTAAATTTTTTTTTAACAAGAATCTGCGCATAATGCAGCATTAATTCTTTTGAGGCAAATTCAATCGGCTTGTTTCGCATTGCATTTCTCGCTGCTTCTCTCACAACCCAGACGCCGAGAGGCGCGATATATTCATTAGGATCAACAAATCTCAGAGCAAGCACACTCGACTGTTTTTTTATAATTCTTAATTGTTCCAGCACTGCAATTCTTGCAGCATAATAACCTCCTGCAGTTGATTCAGCATACTCTGTCCTGCCTTGATAGCCTTCATAATCAGTTGAAAACATATTCTGCTCAGTAATTATCGTCTCAAACAGTTCGTAACTCCAAACTTCTGGAAACATTAAAATAAGATAATAATTCCCTAAATAGCTTCCAAAGAATGCAAGATATTCTGTTTTATTGCAATCCTTTATCTCCTGAATGATATTTTTTCCGACAATGTCGTCGACAGCAGTTATAGACCATCTTGTCGGCACAAGTTTTCTGTTTTTTTTCAAGCCAAGATTAGCCAATGAAAAAACTTTTGTCAAATAATGCTCGTCAAAGCCTTTGTCATACAAAGAGAAAACAGCCTCCTCTGCCTTGAAATAAATATCTGATGTTGCTTTGTCAATGGCTTGAGGTATTTTAGGATTTTCTGTTATTTTCGCACTTTTAATCGCTACTCTTGGCCCGTGAGGCATTGCGTCGTCAAACATAGTCAGGCTTAACTGCGGCTTTTTTGCGAGATTAATCTCGACGTCAACTGGCTTGTGGGCAAGGCTTATCTCTTGAGACATCTCTAAAAGTTTTGAATCAAATGTCTGAATATTCGCCTTGAACAGTGAATTAACAAGCTGTGTCCTTAATTCAATTATGCTTGGTATTGATGTTTTCTCCTCAACCCATGTGAATGGCTCGTCGTGTTTATTATACTCTTCAACATTAAGAATGCCCACATTAATGTTAGGATAGCCAAACTTTCCCACAAAAATGTTTGGAGCGCTTCCAAAATAATCCTGCTTCGCCATCTCGTTAAACTTTGATTTGGCATCTAACTGTATTCTTTTTGGGTCTAATCCATGATAATGAAGAGTTTTACCCTTGTCTTTGATGTAATTGATGTTCATGTGAATAGAATATTTTTTATGATTATAAAGATTATTGAGAATTAGTAGCGCTTTAGTTTTTTACAGATTTTTTTAGAAAACTTTTAATACTGGTGGGAGTTTATTTTTATTATGAAGGAAATGCCAACTGAAAAAGAAGGAGAAGAAGGTGGAAAAGAAAAAGAAAGAAACAATATGCTGTTAAAAATAAAGAAAGAATTAGATGACTGTTCAAGGCCATTATTTTTCTTTGATGATGATCCCGACGGACTGTCAAGCTTCCTGCTGCTGTACAGATATAAGCAGGCAGGAAAAGGCATTGTTGTGAAAACATATCCTGTCCTTGACGAGAAATTTTTTAATTCTGTCAAAGATTATGAGCCTGACAAAATATTCATAGTTGACATACCAAAAATAAGCGAGAACTTTCTGAAAAAATTATCTATGCCAGTAATCTATATAGATCATCACGATATCTGCCAAATTAAACAAGATAATCTTATTTATTTCAATCCACATATTTATAATGAGAAAGATGAAAGATGTGTAAGTTATTGGTGCTATAAAATTATAAATATTGCTGAGGGCGATAATATAATAGAACAAAAAACAAAAGATATCTGGATTGCAATGGTTGGATGTGTTGGCGACTGGCACCTTCCTGATTTCAAAAGCGAGTTTACCAAACAATATCCTAAACTGCTAAGCCAAAACCTTAATAAGCCTGAAAAAGCATTATTTAGCTCAAAGATTGGGCAGCTGACAAGAGTATTCTCGTTTATATTAAAAGGACAGCATAAGGATGTTATGTCGTCTATCAAAGTTTTGACTAGAATAGAGCACCCTGATGAAATCATGAAAAAAACAACCTCTCAGGGAAGATTTATCTATAAGCAGTTTGAAAAGATAAACAAACTTTATCAGGAATTATTAAAGGCAATTACAAAAGAAAACATTCATGAAAATATTTTAACTTTTTTTTATACAGAAAAACAGTGGTCCTTTACTTCTGATTTAAGCAATGAATTATTGTATAAATATCCTGACAAAGTTATTATTGTATGCAGGGAGAAAAGCGGTGAGTTTAAATGCAGTATCCGCTCAAACAAGCACAAGCTTCCAGATAAAATAAAAAATGCGTTAGTTGGTTTGGAAGGTTACGGTGGCGGACATGATTATGCCTGCGGCACTTGTGTGAAAGATAAGGATTTCAATGTATTCTTGGAAAGGTTTAAGAGTGAGTTAAAGTGAAGTAAATATTTGGTAGATGTTTAATAAATATTTAATAGATATTTATTATACAAATAGTTAGTAGATATTACAATCTTCAAATCAAACCTGCCTTGAAAAACATGAAAACAACCTATTGATTAACAAACTTTAAAAACTTCAAAACTTATAAACAAATAACATGGTAAAAATCTCAACATCATTATTTACGATTGAAAAAAAAGAGTTGGTAAAAGCAGTAAAGGCTGCTTCTAATACAAATTATTTTCATATTGATGTTACAGACGGCGAGTTTGTCAAGGATGCAAAAGGCGGCGCATCTCTCTTTTATAATGAGTCGCACATTAAAATAATAAAAAGCAATTCAACAGTTCCATTGGATGTGCATTTGATGATTGCTAATCCACTAGACAACATTGAAAGATATGCAAAGTTCTACCCTCATTATATTTCATTTCATATTGAAGCAGCACAGGATCCTTTGGCAGTTATTAAAAAAATAAAACTTCACGGGGTAAAGCCTGCCATTGCCTTAAACCCAGATACACCTTTATCAATGGTTGAAGACTTGCTTAAGAGCGTTGATATGGTTCTTTTAATGAGTGTTGTGCCTGGAAAAGGCGGACAAGGATATATTCCACAAGTTACCGGCAAGATAAGACAATTAAGAAAAATGATTGACGAACAAGGATTAGACACATTAATCGAGGTTGACGGCGGAATAAAGTTAGATAATATTTATCTGCCGATTAATGCCTGTGTTGATATTGTTGTAAGCGGCACAGGCATTTATGCTCCAAGTGGCCATGAACCAACAGATGATTATAAGGATTTAACTCCAAAGGAGGTTATTGAAAAAATGAAAGACATACTAGCTTTAGGCTCTGATCATGGTGGATACAAATTAAAAGAAAGTTTGAAAAAATATTTTGATAAAAAAGGTGTTTCCTACAAAGATTTTGGCTGTTACAATGAAGAAAGCGTTGATTATCCAGATTATGCTGACAAGGCTGTTAAAGAAATTTTAAGAAAAGAATACAACAGGGGAGTATTAATCTGTGGAACAGGCATAGGAATCAGCATAAGAGCAAACAGATACAAAGGAATAAGGGCAGCAAAATGCAATTCTGTTTTCGACGCAGAGATGTCAAGAAAGCATAATGATGCGAATATTCTTGTGCTTGGCGGTAGAACAACTTCTTTGCCATCAGCTAAAAAGATTTTTGATAAATGGTATACAACTGAATTTGAAGGCGGAAGGCATCAGCGAAGAGTGGATAAATTAGACGGAATGGTGACTTATTAAGTAAGCTTTTGCTTTTAAATAAAAATATAACCGTTTAATCATTTATTATATACAAACGTGATTAATTTGTTCGAAAATTAATCAATTTTAGTATACAAAAGTACTTGAGGTTTGTTCGGAAGCTAAGGACTTCTAGTATAATTTAATTATACTAATTAAAAAATAAAAGTAATTTTATAATATATATAATAATATTTATAAATACAACATTTTTCTTAATTAAGATAACATTAAATATGCCGAATAATTATAACATATGCTTAATGCGTCGGTGGTCTAATGGCTATGACTTCGGCCTTCCAAAACTAAAGAAAAGAAGGTTGATGTAAGCCGAGTATCCGGGTTCGAAAACTCATAAAACTCATTTATGGTCGATTTTCCCGGCCGACGCATTTTTATAATAAGAGATTATACTGTTAGAAATAACATAATCAAAGAAAGTGTCAAAAAGAGTGTAATAAACAATAGAAAAAATAGAAAACAAAAAACAGCGAGGTAATAAAAATGCCATTTGATCCAAATTTAGACAAAAGTTTGTTTGCAGAAGCAAAAGAAATGGAAAAGAGCAGAATCACAGTAAGCGTGTTAAGCTATAACAACGGAACACCAAAACTGCAGATAACAAGAGAGAATAAAAATGCAGCAGGCGAATATCAGTTTGCAAAGCTTGGAAGAATGACCAAAGAAGAAATTGCAGTAATTCTGCCAATAATACAAAAAGCAGTGCAGAAGATGTAATGTTTTTATTTTCTGCTTTTTTTGTTTTAGTTTCGTTCCTAGACGAAGCCACCAGTCTCACTATTATTTTTAGTTAATTATAATTTATTATTTAATTTCTGTGATGTATACTAAAAGTCCTTAGCTTCCGAACAAAAAACAAGGACTTTTGTATATCTCGGGAATCAGAGATTCCTGAGAAGTTAGAAAGCTTTGCTTTCCAACTTACAAAAGTGATTAATTTGTTCGAAAATTAATCACTTT
>JAGVYH010000066.1 GCA_018303325.1 Candidatus Woesearchaeota archaeon | reverse complement strand
TTCGCAGTTTATACTGCGGCGAAGCCGCATCTTAAATTTTTCTGAGAAAATAGCGAGACCCAGCACTAAAGTGCTGGGGATTCTTTACGTACACTAAAATGCCAGACCATTTTTTACCAGAAACAGAAGCATCAGCATTAACTTATTTAATGCAAGAGCTGGAGATAAATCCACAAGTATGGAGCAAACTGGAATTTACATGTAGTGTAATATTTGAAAGAAAAAGGAGAACCTTTACTGAGACTCTTGAGGTACCAAGAGAAAGTTCTGGGAAACAAGATAAAGGGCAAAGTCAAGCAGAGTGGAAAAAGGAATTTGATAATTTCTGCGAAGGGCTTAGATTATATAAACAATATGGTGCTCTTTTTGAATGGAATGGTAATAATCACATTAATATTGCTAAGTTAATTGAAAGAGATGGGCGAGAGAAAGTTGAAGGATTGATGCTGCGGATTAGGAAAGCTGCAGTTTATCATGCAGAAGAACCATCTTCATCATTTCTCAATAAGGGGCACCAAAATGAGCCAGTAGAAAAGATGCATCGTGCTGACCTTGAATATAATTTATATTCCTTTGCTATGGAACGCAGGATTGATGAATTACATGATTTAATGAACGACTTTACAATTGAGTCTATTTACAACCTTACTTTCTTAATATATGCAAAACCATGGGACAAAGAAAAGAAACCAAAATACACAAAGCAGCAGATTGTTGATTTTGTCTCAAAGTATCCAAAAGAAAGAGAAAGTCCTATTATTAGATTAATCCAAAATTCAAGCAATAATGAAGCAGCTAATTTGGATAACTTGAAAAAGTTTATTGACAGTGGTCTCCCTTTCAGAAGTATAGGTGAATTATTTTACAAATATGGTAATCCTGATTTGAATGAAGTGAATGAATGGCTAAGTTTAGGTCTAAAATACAATGTTTTAACCAGTGTTTATGGAAACAAATCATTGAAAGCAAAACTCACTGAAGAGAAAAGCAGACAAAGTAATGAAGGAAAGGAAGGTCATAGTGTTGAGGGTATTGAAGGATGCAGACAAGATAATGAAGGAAAGGACAATAGAAGTATTGATGGAAAGATAATTCAAGAATTCAAATTAACAGGAAAAGTACAAGGCGTTAGTTGCCGCTCTTATTGTGAAGATAGTGCACACGAGTTAGGCATTGGCGATGGTGAAGGGTTTGCAGAAAATCTTGTTGATGGCTCAGTAAGGGTTGTTGTAAATTCCTACCACGCTATTATTGAAATGTATCACTCCAGATTAACATTATTTTATACTAAACCAACAGTTGTTGTTCAAAACACATACAAGAAAATGCCTCAGCCTTTTGAAGAAGAGAAAACACATGTGTTCTAAAAGTGATACTTTAAAAGAACGTTGAATAATTCTACTTTTGAATGAGTTTATAGTTTTAAACGTAAAAAAACTATTTAGACTTTAAAAAATTCATGTAACAGTGGACTGCGTCCTACAAACGGATTGTGAGCGGTAAACAAGAAGGAGAGCAGGAAAAAAAATAAAGAGCGAAAAACAGAAATTAATTAAACAAATATAAATAAATAAAAATAAAAAAACAAACCTTATCTACTCAACAATAAACTCTGGCGGCCTGTTGACTTCTATCTTTACACTGATACTTTTTTCTTCTTTGCCGTCGCTTGCTGAGATTGTTACTGTGTGTAATCCTGCGTCATTCTGTGTTACTGTTTTTGTCTTTGTAATCATCCATCCATCATAAGTTATGGTTACTTTATCGCCGTCTTCATCACTAACAACTGGCTCTAAGATTATTGTTTTTGTCTGGTCTTTGCCAACAGTGATGCTATTTGCTCCAGTCATGTCAGCCATTGGCTTTATTGAAGGTGCCTTGTTCTTGAGCTTTACTATAATATTAAATGATTTCTCGTCGCTGTCTTTGCCATCGTTTGCAGATAATTTGACTTTGTATGTGCCTGCATCTCCAACCTTTGTCTGCCATTTGCCGTCTGCGCTTAATGGAGCGCCGGTATATGCATAAGTAAGTGCGTCTTTATCTTCTTTATCAGCGTCAATTGCTTTTGCAGATACTGTGACAAGCTGACCTTCATAAACTTCAACATCAGGTACATTATTTAATGATGGCGCCCTGTTAAGATTTTGTACTGTAACTGCAACATCTTTCGTTGAGGTTAATTCTCCATCATTTGCTTTAATTGTAACTTTATAATCACCGCTGTCTTCATACCCTGTTAATTTTGAACTAGTTGTCATCCATCCGCTGTATTCAACAACAACATCCTTTCCTTCAGGATCAGTTACTTTTGGGCTTAGAACAACTGTATCGCCTTCTTTTACAATCAATTTGTCATTGATGTCTATTACTGGCGCTTTATTCTTTGCTTTAATAACAAGCTTAACCTCTTTTGCTACCTCACTCTTTCCGTCAGTAGCTGTGATAGTTACATAATATGTTCCTTCATCGCCTTCTTTTGTCTGCCATTCACCATTATTATTTAATGGAGAAGAAAATTTGAATGTTACTTGATCATTATCTCTGTCAGTTGCTTTCGGAACAAGTTTAACTAATTCTCCTTCTGTGTATACTTTTTCAAGAACAGATTCTTTAGCTGCGGTGTCGTCTGTTTTTGCTGCATTTGTGTCAGCTATATCTTCTGCATTAGTTGTATCTTCATCTGTCTTTTGAGTGTCTGCTATTTCTGGAATTTCTTTTTTAATCTCATCTGCAACTTTTCCAGTAACACCTACTTTCGTGTTATCTTCTGCAGAGTTTGCTGTATCTGTTTGAGCTGCATCTGTTGCAGTAGCTGTGCCTTGAGCAGTATTATCAGCATCCTGGGGCTGCGTAGGCTGACAAACTAATTGCTCGCCTTCTGCCTTTAATTTATCTATCTCGCTTGTAGAACAACCCGCAAGTATGCTCAATCCAAGCAAAGAAATCACAAATAATACCAACATAGAAATCCTTAATGTATTTACTCTTTTTTTCATGTCTCTACACCTCACTTCCCTGAATTATTTATTTTCTTATAAGTATACCTTATTAAATATATTCTACTAAAACTTTCACTACTATTTAAAATTTATTGTTCTCGAGGAGAAAATGCGGGAAATTCGTGAGCATGTGGTAATGATTTAAAGGAACTTATTATTTTAATATCTATCAATAAAATAATGGCATAACTTAATATGTAACTTCTATGAAGTAGTTAATAACCAAAAACTTTATATATATGTAAAACAAAATAGCCCTATAATGAGCACAAAAATA
Source organism: Candidatus Woesearchaeota archaeon (assembly GCA_018303325.1). Taxonomy (GTDB): domain Archaea; phylum Nanobdellota; class Nanobdellia; order Woesearchaeales; family DSVV01; genus JACQSP01. Next base: position 42,687 of record JAGVYH010000066.1, on the reverse strand, counting down.
TTCACTCCAGAAAAAGTAATTAAATATGCTGAAACAAGGCTTTTTGGTAGAAATGTAGCTCCAGAAATGGCAGCAAAGATTGAGCTGCATAACGGCGCATTACCTTCACAGTTAGAGCAAACACTTGAAAAAAGATATAGTTCTAAATCCACTACGCAATTAGTTACAAGAGTTCAGCAAACAAACGGCAGAGAGCCGATTTATTTTGTCGATGGAACTTTATTTATACCGCAATTCAGCGGATTCGGCAGAAGCATAAGATATGAGCGAATGATTGAAGCATACATACAGGCAATTAGCCAAAGAGATGGCAGAAATATTTTGTTTGAAGTGCATGATTTAGAAAATGACTCAAGAAAAACAGACCAATCTTATTCTAACAATGCTTATGATTTTGTTGCCGGAATGTTTATGCCGCATGGAAGATATGAAGACAGGCGTGTTTTTGCTGGTGATGATATAAAAGATATCACCACTATTATATTTGGAACACCAAGTGCGGTTAGAAAAGCAATCAGAGAAAATGGAAAAGATGCAAAAAATGCTAACGATGCAAAAGGTGCAAAAGTTGTAGCGTATGGAAACAGCGAATATCTTGAAGCGCAAATACTAGAGGTAAATAATCAAAGAGTTCTTAATATTGGATATGTATTTGCAGACCAAGCAGGAATAATAATTGAGAAAATATTGAGAGAATATAATTCATTGGCATGCAAAGCTCCTCAAAAAGATAAAGCTTTTTCACATAACCTTGAACAATTCACATCAACAATAAACCAATCATCTGCACAAGAATGTGAACAACATCCACAACATCCATTAGAAATAAATATGTATATGTTTGGCAGAGTTGGCGGCCTTTCAGATAATGCACAAAGGCATCAGCTTGTTTATCCTGTCGGCATTATTGATTGGATTGACCTTAATGAAGGAAAAGTTCTTGAATATCCAATGCATAATGTTTTTGCTCATAATCATAATAGGGATGCCAGAATTAATGAATATCACAGAAGTAACGATAATAATAAAAGTAACGGTGATAACAAAAGTAATGAACGCAGCAGAACACCTAATAAAATTAATGGTTTAACGGGGCTAAACCTTAATGTAGTCTCAGTTGTAGACGAGACAGTTGAGCAGTTAGAATTAGCTAAAGAAAAAGGGTGTATTTGTATAGAAATGGAAACAAGAGAATCTGTAGAAGCAATCAACCAAGCAAGAAGAAGATACCGACAATTAAAAATAAATTTCGGTTTTGTCGGCTATGTTTCTGACATTCCTCTTATAGGAGATACATTAGAGCAAGAGCTTGAATCAGACAAAGGAGAGCAAGATGCTGTAAGAGTTGTTTTTGATAGAATACAAATGAATGAGCATCGATAACTGATAAAATGTAATTAACAAGTCTTCCTGTCAATATAGAGAAAGATGATGTGAAGATTGAAACTTGTTAATCATCTAAAACTTTTTCTTTTCTCTTCTAAATCTCCAATAACATTAAGCGGCTGTCCTCTGGTTACATACAATTCTTTTCCAAGTGGGAAATCATATTTTAAATGAGGACCGTCAATAAAAATACATAATGCCCTTGTTAGAGAGGTAAGCCTTAGCTCTTCTGCAAAATGCGAGTGTGCATTTCTCACTCCTCTTTCAATGTATTCAAAATGAGTTGCACTCAAATCCATAATTGCTCCATTTTCATTATACATCCATGCGCTTGAACCTGCAGTAGTGCATACTAAAATACCGCTTCCTTTATGCTCTACTGTATCTTTGTTTTTCATTGCATCATAAGAAGTTATCAGTCTGCATCTTGTATTCGCTGCAGGGTTTTGATGTGCAACGAGAATATCGTTTAATACCAATTCAGGGAGAACTTTTCCGTCTAGCTTAAGCTTCATTCTTGCTAACCTTGTTCTTTTTACTTTTTCTATGTTTTCTATATTATCTATTACATATTCAAAATTATAAGGATTATCGACAAAATTATTAGTATTACTGCAGCAGAAAAAACCTGTACTTTTCTCAGGATCTGAGTTGACACCTAATAAAGGTATGTTGCCAACATAATGAGATACTTCTAAAAAAGTGCCATCGCCTCCTACAGATATAACAAGATTCTTATTTAACATTTTATCTGCTGTAATATCTGCTCGATATGTTGAGTCAAAGTGTATCTGTTTTGTGGTTAGAACAGAAAGTATAGATTCTAATGAACGCATTTGAACGTCATGGCTATGCCTAATAGAAACAGCATCAGAGCAATCAGAGTTGACAAATTTTACTACATCAGGGTCTGATGATGCTTTATACATTTCATATACACTTTTTTTGTAAACAACTAACACATTATTCATATTCCCCTCACGTTTAATGGTATTTACTTTTAATGATATTTACGTTTAAAGGTATTTTAAGGTTTAAAGGAAATCATACACCTTTTTTAAAGATATTCAAAAAAAGATTAACTTTCGTACAAATTAATCTTTTCAAACATATCTCTCAGCCATTGCACTAAACAGATTTAATGCTGAAAGCAGGGATTCCCTTCTCATACAAATATCATCTCCTAACATGAATGTTTTATACCCCATTCTAAGCAAATTATCCACATCACTTATATCACTGCACGTCGGTTCAAGGCTATGTGAAAATGAATTAAACAATCTTGAAGCAACAATAGCATCTTTATCTTTCTTGAGGATTGTTTCAACTGCATCAATTATCTCATGCGGTTTTGACAGCTCGACGTACAAATCTCCTCTTGCTGCCATTAATCTTGGCTTAACACCTTTATTTTCACCACATACCTGTTTAACATAATTCATGCCTTTTTGCGATTCAATCTTTGCAACAGTCTTTGCTTCTGCATCAAGCTTGTACAGCGCTTCTATGTCTTCCTGCATTTCTGTAAAAGAAAGCATGTAATTATGAATGCCAACCTTACACGCAGATTCAATATAGCGCTTGTCAGTTTCTGTCAAAAACCCTTCAATTGAAAGCGACGGGTGAACAATGTTAATTGACTCGCCTGGTCCAACAACCCTTTTTGGCCCTTCAAGCATAATGAGCCTGTCACCATCCACTTCTACAACAGTTGCCTGCTCATTTCCGTCGCTAAAATATGCTGTCACTGGTGTTTCAACTTTTATGTTGTGGCTTATTTTTATTTCTGTGTATGGCGGAACCCAATATTCTTTAACTCGCAGTTGTCTGCATTTTAAGTCAATCCACAATTCTTTGTTGCCTGCATTTTTTGTTTCATCATCTAATCGCTTAAGCATGTCTTCAAGCGGGCCTTTGATAGGCATCACAGTATTTAATCTAAGACCGGATACTATTTGATGTCGAGCCACCTCTCTAATAAAAGGCGCATAAGGTGGTATGGTAACAATTGCTCCTATACTCATTTTCTCACCTCGCTGTGATTATTTAATTATGATGTTAGACGTAAGACGTCGTTGACGTTTAGATGTTAGACACGACGTCAAACCTATGTCAAAGGTCATACGTAAACCATTTTATGTCGAACATCAAACGCGAACGTAAACTGTTTATTGTTTATGTGTCATCGTCTAGTCTTCTGCTCATTTTTATTTTGCTACCTTTGCTTCCCTTACTACCTTTGTCAACAAGCAAAGATTTGCCGGATGCATTTGGGTCAGGAGCAGGTATGTACCTAATTGAGTCCACTACTTTTCCAACTGTTCTGCTGTCTTGTCTTGCAAGCATACTTTTGCTGAAGTCGCCAAACTGGCCCCAATATCTTGCAACAATTGCCATTGCAACGTCTACTGCACGGTCAGCGCTTGGAATGTCGACGATATGCTGTATGCCAATTGCATCAGCCCAGTATTGTTTAACTTCTTGGGTTATTCCTTCGTTTCCGTGCCCGTATGGCTTTTGGAGATAGAACAGATTGAATTTTTGGTTTAATGCCTTCCATACATCCTTGGAGCTTACTTCTCCCTCCAGTTTTATGCCTAGGAAATGCTCTGCTTGCTTTTGGGTAACTATTTCGTAAAACTTCTCGTCGCCAAACACAAACAAGAAAGGTGATTTTGCTTTTGGTGTTTTGCAATTGTTCAAAATGTGGTATGCAGCTAACTCATAACTCTCGCTAACTTGCCCGCCACCACCACCTTCGGGGTAAAGCGCTTTGATATGGTCGTCAAGAGTTAGCCCTTTTCCAAAACTGTTTATCTGGTAAGGAAACCTATCGCTGTTTACGTCGCCAATTACACCAAATGCAATCTCTACATCCTGCCTGTACTGTGATAATGTTTGGTATAACAATGGCGCTCTGTCAAAAAACTCAGCAGGCCATCCAATCATTGAGCCAGTGCCGTCGACAAGAAACACAATAGGGTTTTCACTGTCTGTGGTTATTATCTTGTTCTTTGGGCTCACCAGTTTCATATCTGGGCCATTTGGCCGTGTATAAGTTCTTGGCCCTTTTTTGTCTGCATCTGCAGCGAGCTTGTCTAAATAAGGGGCTCTTGCAGAGTCATACTTGTATGCTCCTGGATCTTTCCAGTTCTTTGTATCATCTCCCCAGCTGTACATATTCTCATCCTCCAGAGCTATCGCTAGCTCTAATCTTGTCTAATTTCGTTCTCGCTTTATTTTCGCGTTTTTTCTTTCAGATTCTTTTCAAATCTCTTTCAAATCAAATTCAGATGTTAAGCATGTTTTAAAATACAAATTTGATTTTAACTCATTTTTGTTTTAGCATAGGCATCAGTATGTCGTCTGCCAAATACTTCCTGTCTCACATCTGAAAGCGCTTTAACCAAATTCACTTTTTCCCAATTTGGCCTGTCCATTGGGTTGTATCTTAGCAATGCATTGCAAAAATCCTTAATAGGAATAGGTATGTCTGAAGGAAATTCTTTTGTAATTGCATTTCCGCCAAGCGCATATAACATAACAATTCCTGCACCATAAAGATCTGTTTCAGGAACTGGTGGCTTGCCTTCTAAAATTTCGGGTGCGACAAATGCCTCTGTATATCCTAATGGTTTCGTCGAACTTTTTGGCTTGTAGACAGACAACCCAAAGTCAATCAGCTTAATGTCACGCTTTTTTGGCTCAACTATCACATTTCCTGGCTTTATGTCGCTGTGGACAACACCCTTGTAATGGCAATAAAACAATGCATCAAGCAGTCTTTCAGTAATCGAACAAACATCCTCTGGATGCATTCTTGAATTATCAGGGATTAAGCTATCCAAGGTTTTTCCGTCGATATAATCCATAATCATTACGTGACTCCCATCTTTTATTCTCATAAAATCTTTAGCGTGCGGTATAGAATGGTGCTCATTTAATTTCCACAATATCTTAGCTTCCTGTCTTAGCAATTCCCCATGATCTATTGAATCAGTCTTTGTTTGCTTGACGCATGCAAGCTCTTCCAACACCATATGTTGAGCGTGGTATATATATGCAAAGCCACCTTCACTAATTAATTTCCCGACGTGATAATTGCCAATAGTTGCCATTTTCAAAACCTCCTTGTGTTTATCTTTACAGATTTGTTTTCTTCCTCTTTTTTCGTTTTATAACATCAGCACATATTATTCTCAAATCATAAATTAATTCTCACACTTCCATTGTATGCGCTTTTTCCTGCGCAGATGATTCTTGACGCATATATTTCATATCTGCAAATGTGCTTAATGTTTCAAGCCCAAATTCTTTCCTAAATCTCTCGTCGAGTTTATTCTTGCAGATGTAATCTGCTACTTCTTTTGGCACATATGCTTTCCATGCATCTCCACCTCTTGCCATCTCAGCCCTTACCATGCTTCCTTTGATGTAAATCCATTTTTCTTTAGGAATCATGTCAGAGGAATGTATTATGTTGTAATGCTGTTTGAGTAAATCAATCACATAATTATCTCCAGAAACAAAACCATCAAGAGCTCCATAATTTGCAGTAATTTCCTGCACCCATTTCTTTCCATCTTTGTATTCAGGGATATGAGCAAAATCAGGAATCTCAACAATTTCATAATTAGAAAACTTTGGCGACAATGCAGCATCAATCATTTCCTTTGTTTCTTGCGGGGTAAACGGATTTCTCAAATTATATTTATAATTTTGACCTGCGCTACCAATGCCGATTACAACATGCTCTGCACTCTCGCACATTGCTTCAAGCATTGTAAATGCACCAAGATGAAATGGCTTAAACCTGCCGATAACTCCTATTCTTGTGTAAGTTTTCTTTCCTTCTGCTTTTTTATCTAAATATCCTTTATATTCAAGATAATCTCTGAGAATCTTCTCGTGGTCAAAGGCTAATTTTACTTCCTCTTTATTTTCTTTTCCTCTTTCCCCTTCTCTTACATTTCCTTCTCTAAGGGTTCCTTTTCCAATAAGTTCAATACATTCACCAATTGAATACACTCTTGCAGTTTTAGCGTCGTCACCTGCTTTAAGCACACCATGACCTTTAGCATAATAAGTATTGCTGATTATATGTCCACGAGGATCTCGTTTTGGGTCAGAATAAACAAAAGGCCTGTTAGGATTTTCAATAGTTATATCTAATCCTGTCTCTTCTTTTGCCTCTTTTACTGCGTTCTCTTCTAAACTTAATCCTAACTCTGCAAACCCGCCTGGTATTGCTAATCCGTGTGGTGGATTCTTTCTGGTGATTAGAACAATACCTTTTTTGCCCACACCTTTTTTTGTTACATCATCTTTAGTTTCATCAGCATACTCAATTATAATGTCTGTTGTCGGAATTGGATTTTTGTATTTCTTGAAAAAGTGAAAATATTCTTCTATGAATCTTTTGTGATCAAATGCTAATTCTGGGAGAGAACGCTTGTCAAATATTCCTATCTCTTTTGCATCATCACCATTTCTCAACTTTTTTTCAATATCTTTTACATCACCATGAAACTGAACTGCGTAAACAGTTGTGTTTCCTCCTCTTGGATCTTCTCCTGAATGATATGTTCTTACTTGATCTAGAAAAGTTTCTTGGTCAAAAACACTTAATGGGAAAGGAAATTTGTCTTTAAGTAATTCTAAGTTTATTCCTGTTTCTTCCTCAATCTCCCGCACAACTGTTTCTTCCAATGTCTCGCCAATGTTTTGCCTTCCGCCCGGAAGCGCCCAATAATTCTCAAATGGCTCATGGTTTCTTTTAATCAGAACAATATGGCTGCCATTAATGTCAAAGATGCAGTCGATTGTTTGGTTTGTTATATGGTTTGGTGTATAAGATGATTCTTCTCCTTCAGCTGGTCTTGTTGGTATCGTTGATATTGTTCTGTGAGCTTTCATTTGTATCACCTCATTTGTCTCGTCGGTATGTCAATGCACCATATGTTAATGTAACTGGAGCGATTGGCGGGTGAATTATCTTTGCTTTCTCGTCTGCGATATAATGCCTTCTAACAATATCGTCAACAACTTCCCTAACAGAATTGAATTTTTTATGGCAGTACATAGATTCATACTGTTTAATCTGGCGCTCGATAATTGGCTTTACTTGTGAATGAACAATAAGCTCTTCTCGTGTAAAGCCTTGGCTGAATCCTTCAGAAACCAACTCAACAACATCATAGTCGTAGCCTAAATCTTTGTAATCAGTTTGTCCTGGCTCTAATCCTGCAGTTGGGATTCTTTTTGCTATCTCTTCAAAACCAAAATAACAAGCAATTTGCCTGACTAATCTTTTTGATAAATTGCCGATAGGGCTGATATGCACTGCTCCGTCGCCAAATAATGTGTAATATCCTATGCCAAAATCCTCGTCTTTATTTCCAGTTCCAGCTAATGTTTTGTTCTCAGTTGCTGCTTTTGTCGAGAGAACATTCGCTCTTATTCTCGACATAAGATTGCCTTTGTCGTATTTTACAGCCAATGCTTCTGGGTTTGTTGACTGGAATGCTTCAACTATTTTTTCTATACTATGCACTTCATGCCTAATTCCCAATCTTTCAGCAACACTGATTCCATCTTTTGTATCTTCAGGATTATTTGTGTCTGATGGAAGGATGTATCCGACAACCTCTAATTGCTTTTTTTGATTATCTGCACTAACAGATGAATTGTATCTATCAAACGCTTTTTTTATCAAGGCAGCAGTTACTGTTGAATCAACTCCTCCTGACAAGCCAATCACACATCCAGTCGAGGAATGTGAAAGAACTTGGGTTACAACAAATTCGCCTATTTCTATTGCAGCTTGCTCAGAATTCATTTCTGGCAGCAATATTTTTCTTTCAAGAGATTTATCTGACATTTTAGACACCTCCAGAGTTACTAATTTCGTGTGTACATTCTTTATGGCATTGCGCTCTTTGTTCTTTTATCTCTTCAATAAGCGCTTCTGCTGTTTTGTATTCGACACCAATGTCTTTAGAAATTCTAGTGCAGGCATCTTTCACTTGAAGCTTGTCTTCAAATCCTAAGCCAATCCCTGCAAGCTCTGTTGTCGCGCCTTCAAGATTAATTACTCTTGCATACGGAAACATCTGCCTTAATCCTGTTGATGTATAATGCCTGCAAATGTTCTCGACAACACCTGTGTTTACAAATACAAGGTTATAGCTGTCCTGAGGGTATTTGGCTGTGATTAAATCAAAAACAGTATATTCTCTGTCTGGTATTTTTTTAACTGCGTCGTTAACATCTGCTGATAGTTTAATACTTGGTGATGGCTGTGAATACTCACTCACTGTTCTCGTCGCATCAAAATGCGTTTTTGGAGCAATGATGTAAGTGAACATCTCGCTGCAAAATTCTTCTGGTGTTATGATTCTTTCTTCAAATGCCTCTTCTATCTCATTTGGCGTAAATAATGCAATTTTGCCGTCTTGATAATAAACATGCCTTGGCACAACAATTCCTGCTTTTGTTTTATCTATTGCATCGTCAATTGTCTTTGTTTGTTCTGGGCTGATTGTTGTTCCTTCTGCCAAACCATAATCTTTAATTTTTATCGCACCAATTCTTTTATACTCTGCTACATTATGCAAAGGCCACATTCCGCCATTCAGCTTAAACTCTAAACTTTTTATTGAATGAAAATCTGTTGTGTATACTACTAAATCCATGTGCTGCATTATTTTTGCAGTAAGGTCTTTTTGTTCCTGAGTTGTCCCGCAATAAAATGCGCCGTTCTCATCGACAAATGAGGTAGACCAGTCGATGTTTACACCGACGTAAACTGTTTGTTTTAATGTTTGAACTTGGTTTAATGTTTCGCCTTGTTTTATGTTTTCATCTTTCATCTTCTCGCCTCCATCTTGCGCTTATACTTTTTTATTTTACAAATAATTTCACAAATCATACTTCATTCCCCAATCTGGTTCAGGTGAATATCCTGCTTTCATTGCGTCGAGGACTGTTGCTGGTTTTGCTGTGGCCGTTGTACCAGATGTTGTTGTACCATTTATTATTGTATTTTTTACACTAAGTCCTTCACTAAAAAGTGCGGTATTTTTAGCTTGAAACCTTTCTGTTGATGAATTAATAAGAGCGCTTAAACCAGTTGATATCCTCACGTCATACTTGTCATATTTATCAGAAACCTTAACTTTTTTCAGTTTGTCTGGCAATTTTTTGACATAATTTGACACATATTCCCTTGTCTCCGCTAAGCTGATTCTTTCCCTAACTCTTTTCCCGTCACAGACTACTTGCTCTAACAGTGGCAGTAGGGTTCCTTCAACTTTTTCATCTTCTAATACTTCATTCTCTAAAGCTAATACATCATAAGCATAAGTTCCATCTTGATTCTCGACTCTGTAAATCTGTTTTTTTCCAGGATATGTCTTTTTTCCAGACGATAATTTTATTTTTGCACCTGCCTCATCTTCAACAAGCTTGTAAACGCCAGAAACAGCTGCAACTGGCTTTGCAGTTATCATCTCTGTTCCAACACCATAGCCATCTATTCTTGCGCCATTTTTTACCAAGTCGTCAATTTTGTATTCATTTAAATCATTACTCGCAAATATCTTTACATTATCAACTAGTTTTACATAATTTAATCCCCCCTCGTCAAGAATCTTTCTGACTTTTATTGAAAGATCGCATAAATCACCAGAATCTAGTCTTACAGAGCCAAGTTTTTTTCCATCTATTTCAAGCTCCTTTGCAATAATAACTGCATTTCTTGCGCCTTGTAATGTGTCATAAGTATCAATCAACAAAGTTGCATTGTTTGGAAATGTTTTTACATACGCTCTAAATGCTTCTATTTCAGAATTAAAACTCATCACAAAACTGTGCGCATGAGTTCCGCTGATTGAAATTCCATATTCTTTTCCTGCCTTAACATTGCTTGTAGCAGCTGCACCGCCTATGTATGCTGCTCTTGCGCCTTTCATGCCGCCATCTTCTTCTTGTGCTCTTCTCAATCCAAAATCTACTATTTTTGCAGGATATGCTGCATTCACAATCCTGTTTGCTTTGGAAGCAATCATTGTCTGAAAATTGATTATGTTAAGAATTGCGCTTTCAATAAATTGCGCCTGAGACCTTTTCGCAGTAACTCTTAATATTGGCTCGTTTGGAAAAACAGGTGTACCTTCTTTTACTGCATAAACTTCTCCTTCAAACTTAAAAGAGGTCAAATATTGTAAAAACTCTTCTTTAAATGTACCCTGCTTTCTTAAATACTCAATATCTTCTTCAGTGAATTCAATATTAATAATATAATCAACTGCATCTTCTATACCATTGGCAATAAAGTAGCCCCAATTTTCTGGAAGGGTTCTAATAAACATGTCAAATGTTGCAATATCTTCTTCTTTGCCATTATCAAGATATGCTGCCATCATAGTTAATTGATACAAATCAGTAAGCATTGTTTTGCTGTTTGTTTGATTGTTCACAACCATTTTTGGTCACCTTGTTTGTTTATTTTGTTTACCGCTTATTTTTCTTTAATTTTTTTATATTGTTTAATTTTGGTTTCTTTATTATTCCTTGAATGGGGTTTTTGTTTGATTTGGTTTAATTGTGGTTTTTGTTTAATTGGTGTTTTTCGGTGTTTATCCTCTCCTTTTTCTTCTTAGTGTTAAATAGACACTAACTCTTTTACAACATAACCTATTTGTTGTTTATCTTAGTGTATAGTATACACTAACAAGTATATAAATATTGTGTAAGTGTAAACTATAGGTTGGGAGATATTGGTTGGAGAATATGAATCGATGAATATGATTATGTAACTTATTTGTCTTTGTTCAATTAATCCATGATTCTCTTGTTTCTTGCTCTCATTCTTGTTTTTTGCTTAAAACACGGACTAGGGCGCAGCCACACGTCTTATGATTTTTTTGAAATAACTATATGAATTGTATCCTCTTTTAGAAGAATAAAAAAATAACTTAGGAAATCGTAGTGAACGAATAGCTTCGCCTAGAACTGAATAAAAACTAAAAATAGGGCAGTGATCTTGATACAGAGCAAAATCTACGTTCTTGAAATGCCATTGATAGAAATAGTTTGGGGAAGTAAATCTACGTCTTCTTTTTTTCTCTCTTCGATATACTTAGCTACATTAACCTTGAAAACCGTTCTTGTGGAATTTTGTGTATGATAACCATCATCAAAGATTGCCTTCGTTAGTTCATAGGGGAAATTAGCATAATCAATATCAGGATCAAACGTTGCTTTTGCACTTTGTATTGAGTAATGATACCTTCCTTCACCAAATTGTTCTTCAACAAGTTTGTTATCGCCAGCAATTTGCTCAAAAGCAACATCTTCATGTGCTATCGAATTATACTTTTTGGAAGCCTTTTCTACAAATTTTATGAAACTTCTTGGAGCACAAGGTTCACCATTCTTATATTTGATAACAATATCTTCTGCGTTTTCATATCCTTGCTCTCCTATTTTCTTTACCGTGCCTTCTTTCATTCTCACAACAGCGCCATTAGCATCTCTTACTTTCAAGTCTATGTCATCAATCAATAAGTATTCTGCACGTGCATCATGAGCTGTTTTGACCATGGCATCTAAGACATAGCGGTACGTTTCTGCTGGACCTAATGCTGTTCTGATTCCAGGATTAGCCTCATAAGGAGAGATAGAAAGTAATACTCTTTTTCCTTCTATCATCCCTGCCTTTAATATAGAAAAACCCAATTGAGAGTCTATTCCCTTAATGAAATGTGTTAGATAGGTATACGTAGGATTGTATATAGTCATAAAGGTTAAGTCTTGCTTATCTCCTCCTAAGGCTGCACAGCAATGCATAAAATCTTCACGTGAGAAATCTTCAGGGATACGATGCCATGGGCGTGAATAGAGCATGCCACCAGTAGGTCTGCCTCCAAATTCCAATTGTATTTCTAACTGTTCCAGTTTCTCTTCAAGGTCTATTAATACTTTGTCACTTTTCTCATTCTTTCTAGTCCTGCAATGATGCAACATCCCCTTAACTTTGTTTAATATATAGGGAATACCTTTCTCTCTGGTATTTTCAACACTCTTAGATAAACTAAGAACTTTATCTCGCAATGCTCTATCTATCTCCTCTTTTTCACCGATACTATGCGTGAAGAAAACATCATAAAGAGGCTTATGTAAATCCATTATCAAATCATGGAAATTTTCTTCCCAAGATTCAAGGCTCATTTGCTCTCTGGTAAACGTATCACGACTAAGATTGTCGCTAGTGAATATATCAATATTAAATCCCTTTTTTCTCATTGTGGAAAGTACTATCCCTGCTGATGTGCTGTCCATGGACCGATGATAGGTATTGAAACTTCCATATCTGAGCATAAGTTTGAAAATCTTATCTAAATCAGAATCTCGACTTTCATTTGAAAGATTTGATTCAATATCAACCAATGTGCGAAGGAAGCCATGTTCAGAATATCTTGAATCAACTAATCTACTCATATTAATCCTTTCTAAGTCCTGATATCTGTTACTTATCAGTTTTAATTTTTCCATAATAGCGACTGCGCTACCATACTGTTGTAAATTTTCTAAAACTTCTGAAATAGCAGGAGGAGATTTTGCAAGCTTATTTCTGGCTAAGACAACAGAACTGCGCACGAAGTCTAAGGTGTGATACAAGGTCTCTTTATCTCTCTCATCTATCTCTACAAGCTTGCCAATAAAAGCAGTAAAAGCATTATGATCTTTAGGTCTGGATAGCAAATCGTAGCTAAGTTCTAAAACTTCATCTACATGTACTGCTACCTTTAAATCAGCTTTTGTGCCAGACCTTTTCGATACATCAACATACTGTATAAATCGTGCTAAGCTTTTTAAAAGGGTAAAATGTTGCTCTTGCAATGCCTGCAACTCAGCAAAAGAAGCAATGTCTTTTACTGCCCTATACTCGATGCCAACATCATCGCCTACATGAAATGTTTTATTTCTTGGAGCCTTTAAATTTACTTGCTTATCAGTTCTAGCATCTATCATGGGACTTAATGAATCTTGTATTCGTGGTATTCTTGGCCTACAAGAGTCTATAAAAGAGTGTATTGCCCCCCAGTAAATGGAAGCGTGATAACTTTCAGAGTCAGAGAAAAGGTCATGATCTAGTACTGCAGTAAGACCATTAACCTCTAAAGTGCTTACATGTGATTTAAACAGATCCAATTTTTCAGGACGAACGTCTCTATCTATATCGAGAGTGATAGTAACTAAGTCTGGCTTATTATCCCTCTGTATAACTTCAATGCTCATATAATGATCATCAAAATAATAATTATTTCCATTTTCTTCGTTCTGGTGTCGAGAATCAAATGGGCGTGCATATCCAAATCCTGCTAATCCTTTTATGAGAGCATCTATATCAATATCATTCTCATTTTGAAAGTGTGCAAATAAAACCATAGAAAAGGGGGTATCATGGAGAGTTTATAAATCTTTCTATATGTAACTACTATTTAGTTAATATAAACCAGTCAAAAACTGCATTTTGATTGCTCAAATTTGTCAGCTTTGTTATTGAATTTCGCCAGACTATACGAGAAGCGAACTCCATTGATAAACTCTAATAGTCTGCTTTGCATTGTTCTTTGCGTTTTCACCAAAGCTGAAGGGTAGGCTTAGTAGTTGCAAAAATATACCCTCACAGCATTTTATACTGTTTTTCTTTGAAAGAAAATAGTTTGGCAGGCCTATGCGCCCCTTCCATCTTGGTTTCACTGTGCTCTTTTAAAAGGCTCAATTCAAATATTTGTTTTCTGAAGTTTCTTTTATCAAGCTGTTTGTCTAATATTATTTCATACGCTCTTTGAAGCTCTGTTAATGTGAATCTTTTTGGCATGATTTCAAAAGCAATGTTGGTTTCTTTGAGCTCAAACCTTAAAAGTCCAAGAGCTTCTTTAATTATTTCTTTATGATCAAATGCAAGCTCATGTTTTGGCAAAGAATCAACAGAACCCCATTTTGCCAGTTCTGCGTCGTCAGTTGCGTGAAGCTTTAGCTCTTCTGCATCAATTAGGGCAAGAAAAGGTATAGAAATAACTCTTCCTCTGGGATCTCTGCCAACATCACCAAATGCATGCATTTTTTTTAAGAAAATGTTTTTTACTCCTGTTTCTTCTTCAAGCTCACGTTTTGCAGCATCTTCTAAATTTTCATCCCTCTCAACAAAGCCGCCAGGCAAGGCAAATTTGCCTTTGAATGGCTCATTCTTTCTTTTGATTAAAAGCAGCTTAAGCTGATTGTGCAGAATAGTAAAGACTACTGCGTCAACTGCAATATAAAACTGGTTTTTGTCTAATTCAGCCATAAGATAGTGTTAATAATACAATTAATATTTAAAGTTTACTTGGATTGGGGATAAAAGTGTTACTGAAAAACAATTTTGGCAATCTTCTATTAATGTAAAAAATCACAAAACATATATTTATAGGCAAGAAACAATGGCTAATGACAAAAGTCCTAATCTTCGGAACATTTGACAAACTGCACAAAGGCCATATTTATTTTATAAGAAAGGCGAGCGAGATAGTTAGTGATGCAGTGCTATATATTGTCGTTGCCAGAGATGAGAATGTAAGAAAACTCAAAAACAAAGAGCCAAGAGATAATGAGATTACAAGATTAATGAATGTTTATATGCTAGGGATTGCAAAGAAAGTTATTTTAGGCGATAATAATGATTTCTTTTTCGCAATTAAAGAACACAAGCCAGATATTATCTGTTTAGGATATGACCAAGAGGATCAGGGCTTAGCGGAATACATAAAAAAGCACAAGCTGAAAATAAATGTGATAAAAATTGATGCATTCGAGCCTGAGACGTATAAAAGCAGCAAGCTGTAAATGAAATTTAGATTTCTTTTAATGCTCTTCAAAAAAGATAGTATTATATTTAATTTTTAAACACATGTTTAGAATTATGAACTTCTTAGAACGCCCCAAAATCTTCTAATTTTAATAATCCTTTGTTTTTCAAGAAACTGATTTGTATCGGCCTGTACTTAAAGATGACGTCGCCTTTTTCATCTCCTCCAAATTCCCATGGCTCTACAAGCAGTGTGTCGCCTTCTCTTACCCATAATCTTCTTTTTAATCTTCCTGGTATTCTGCAGACTCTTGTTTTTCCGTCCATACACCTTACTTTCATTCTGCTGCCTCCTAATCTCTGCTCGCAGATACCTATCACTTGTTTATCTCTGGGTGTAGGAGTTCTTCTAATCTCCATCTGCTGCTGCTCTTCCTGTGCTAATTCTTCCTTTTTCTTACTCATAGTATTATATATAAAAAGCAAAGTATTTATAAATGTTGCTGTAAATGGCTTATATTAGAGGTGATAAACATGAAAGCAAGAAATATTCTTTTAATAATATTTATTGTATTTTTAGTTATGTTTTTACTTTTAGGCTGGGGAATAAAAGCACTATTTAAAGGAGCAGCTCAGGGAGAAATTACAGAAGGCGCTAATGTTGCCTTAATATCAATAAATGGCCCAATTGTAGTTGGCGACCATGAAAGCGCATTTTCATCAGATTATATAACCAGCACAGAAATAATCAAATTTATTGAAGACGCAGAAAAAAATGATAATATCAAAGCAGTTATTTTTGAAATAAATTCTCCAGGAGGAAGTGCTGTTGCCAGCGATGAAATTGGACAGGCAATAAAGGATTTAAAGGAAACAACAAACAAAACTACAGTATCATGGATTAGAGAGATCGGAGCAAGCGGCGCTTACTGGGTTGCGTCTAATACTGATTACATTGTCGCAAACAGAATGAGCATGACAGGCAGCATTGGTGTAATTGCATCTTATCTTGAGTTCAGCGGACTTCTTGATAAATATAACATAACTTATGAGCGTCTTGTTGCTGGAAAATATAAAGATATGGGCTCTCCATTTAAAGAGCTGAGCGAAGGTGAGAAAAATGTTTTCATCGAAGAGCTAAATCAGATACATGAATATTTTATTGAAGAAGTTGCAAATAACAGAAAGCTGACAAAGGAACAAGTAAAAGAATTTGCAGACGGCAGAGTTTTCTTAGGGGAAAAGGCAAAGACACTTGGACTCATCGATGAAATCGGCGGGAAAAAAGAAGCGCTAACCTATATTGAAACAAAACTTAATATTACTCCTGAGATTGTCGAATACAAAGAACCAGTTTCATTTTTGCAGTTATTAACTAAATTAATGAGCGAACAGGGATTTAGTATTGGAAAAGGTTTGGGAACTGCGCTTACAGAAACAAAAGAAAAAGGGATTGTGACGTAAATTTTGTAGATAATAAGTCTACTCAACTTCGTTTTTAGTCGTTCTTGGCATGTCCAACCAGTTCACTATGAAAACTAGGTGCTAGGTTCTAGGTGCTGGGTGCTAGTTACGATGAATTATCGCCGCTAGCACCTAGCACCCAACACCTAGCACCTATTTTTATTTTTCATGAGACAGTGGACTGCGTCCTACAAACGGGTTGGGAGCGGTAAATAATATTGAAAGCTAAACCAAGATATCAAGAAGAGCAAGAAACAGAAAATCAACTAGATAAAAAAGTTTAACCTAAAAACTTATCCACCTTTATTTTCCAACGACATTGTCTATGCCAGAAGTATCTAATCTAAATTCTACTTTTGTATCTATAGCTGAATCTTTTGTATATATGACTGAATTTATTGAAGAAGGGCTTGTTGAATGAGCAGGTGCAGTTAGATGGTTACCTTGATGTTTATTTTGCCCACTAATATCAAAATAATCAATATTGCATTTACTTGCGAATTGCAGGATAACAAGAACAGCGCCTAAAACAACAGCACCCTCAATAGCTAATGAGGCGAGAGAACTTCTTGGTCCACTGTTATAATCTTCTCTATCAGGTATTTGTTGCCCATATTGATTATAATAATTGTTTGACATACACACCAACTATAACAATAGGAATATAAATCTTTTTGTTGTAGTGGGGAGGACGACTGTAAGAAATATGTTAAGCGAAGAAGCCAACTTGTTCACTACAACACCATTTAAATTTTACCAGTTTGTTGCGATAGTTGGAAACTTAATTTACAATAAATTTATAATAATAAAAACAACTCAAGAAATAATCATGTTGATGCCCATGATGGCACTTTAACACCAAATGGCATTTTTTTTGGTTCTTTTTCTCCAGAATCCCTATCTAGATATATCAAACCATTTCCTTTTGGAGTAACTTGATAAATCAATTTATCAGCTACACCAAGCAAATATAAGTTTGTTTCATATCTTTCATAAATTCCTATTTTACTAAATGCATGACTATACGTAACCCTTTCCACAAATCCCCATTTTAAGAGTTCTTCAATAGTTGGACATACTATTTGAATAAGATCTGTAAAATCCACTGGGTCAATGGTGCCAATAGACGTGTAATCGTTGACAGATTTATCTAAAGTCTCTGGTAATGGAAAAGCAAATAATTTTGCATCTGTTATATGATTTGTTAAGTTTTCTATTCCTAATATGGATCTACTTGTATGATCATAACTAGACCATCTTCCACCAACAGAAGTTAGATATTCTAATGAATCACCTTTTTCATTTGGCATATATAATGTGTTGTCAAAAATTGCACCTTCAAGTAAACCTACACGTTTACGATAATCAAAAAAAATATCTCTAAATTCTTTGTCAAGCCAAAAAATAGGACGCATAAGTAGCGTTAAATTAATTACAACACGTCCTAAAGAATTTGCTACTATTCTTGTTATTTTGCCTTTCCTAATTTCATTCCACCATTCTTTATCCTCATTATCAAATTGCGCTTCCATAGACTAATGGAAACTAATAACTAAATATAAATCTTGCTAAAAAGCAGAGTAATTAAAGCTGTTACTGCATTTTCATATAAAAAAGATGAGAAAATTAGTGAAGACTCTTCCTTCAATCAAACTTCAAAACAATCTCCCAACAACATCCATGGTATACAAAATCATTGCATACGTCTGTTGTTTTGAAGGCACAAACAATTCTTTCTTTTTATGTACAGAAAAAATGCGAACATTATTTATTAAATGTATCTGGTGAGTTAATCCAGGGTCAAGCGTGATGCCTTTCTCGCTGATTTTCGCGATAAGATTGCCTAAACCAATTCCTGGAGATTTTTCCAGAAGGTCATTGCCAGTTGCTTCGAAATATATTCTGTGCAGACAAGTTTCAAGAATTCTCCCGCATAAAATAATTGACGCCCTGTAACAGCCAGCATTAAACGCACTTTCTAACTCGCTTATGTCAAGACTTACCTCGCTCTTTATATCTGCTGGTATAGACGCAGGAACATTTATTTTAAATGCAAACGGAACAGAAGAACTTGTGTTAATAACAGCGACAATATTTTTTAACTTATCTAACTGAGTTTTTAATTTATCTAACTGAAGTTTTGGATTTTGCAATTCTTTTGATAAACCCTCTTTTTTTGATGAAATCTCTTTGGCAATATTAAATATCTCAGTAAATTCTGTTTCAGACCTGTTCTTGTTCTTTTTATAATCTGCACCAAGGCCATAAAGCAGTTCCTTCAATTGTTCAATCTGTGCGTCTAAAGACTGCTGATAGAATGCAGATGTTTGTGTTTTGAAATTAAATCGGTCTTTTGCTGAAGTTATAGATTGATTCACTAACGAGTTTGTTGAAGACTTTACTGAAGAGATATTATTATTAGTATTTTCTGAAGTCACACTATGGGCTTTATTTTCTGAAGAGGGGGATAATTTAGAAATATCTGCGGAATTAATTGTTTCTTCAATATTTTTAATCAATATAAGTATTTTATTCTTCATTATACCCTCAGAAATTGATTTAGTATTTTAATTTTGTTAAACTAGAAAAAGATAAAATATTAATCTTTCACATAGTTACAGGCAAAATAAGAGATATCCACTCTTTGTCCTGGTTTTAGAAGATTTACATTTCTCAAATTATTGTAATTAGCTAGATTCTTGTATTTATGCTCATCACGACAATTTTTTTTAGCAATGTTCCATAAAGTGTCTCCTTTTTTTACTTCATGTGTGGGATGAAGATAATCAATCCCGTTAGTACTACTAGAAGAATCTATTACAATTACTTCATCTCCAAATATCATCCCTAGAGCAGAAGCTGGCTCAGGTGCACTTAAAGCAAGAAGAGCACATAAAGTTGCAAATGTTTTAACCATTTTATCAGGGAAAGGAATTGATAGTTATAAATATTTTCTTTTTATTAAGGGCATAACAAAGGAGATTATTTTAGTAAAATTTAAATATTCAACAATTCATCGAGTTTAACTATGGAGAAAATGAATAATTATTGTTTTAATGAAGAGTTTTGTCTAGAGAATTAAAAATGGACAAAGATAAAGCACTCGTGGTTTTTCAGGATAAGAAGATTCGTAGAATATGGTATAATAGCGAATGGTTTTATTCTGTTGTAGATATAGTTGAAGTCTTGACTGATAGTCCAACACCTAGGCAATATTGGGGTAAAGTTAAAGATAGAGAGTTTATTGCTCTTGAACTGTCCCCTATTTGGGTACAGTTGAAATTATTTGCTGAAGATGGTAAATTAAGATTTACAGATTGTGTAAATACAAAGAACGCATTTAGGCTTATCCAATCAATACCTTCAAAGAAAGCAGAGCCTTTCAAGCAATGGCTCGCCCAATTAGCTCAAGATCGTATTGAGGAGATAGAGAATCCTGAACTTGCTCAAAACAGGGTTAGGGAATATTACGAGCTTAAAGGATACTCAAAAGATTGGATTGAGAAAAGACTTCGCGGCATTGCAATAAGGCAAGAATTGACAGATGAATGGAAAGACAGAGGAGTTACTGAAGATATTGATTTTGCGATATTGACAAATGAGATTACAAAAGCAACATTCGGAATGACTGTTCAGGAATATAAGGAATTCAAAGGGCTAAAAAAGAAGAATCAGAACCTAAGAGATCATATGGTTGACTGGGAACTTATATTTACCATGGTTGGAGAAAAAGCCACAACTGATATTGCAAGATCAAGAGATGCCAAAGGATTTGAGGAAAACAAAAGTGCAGCTAAGCGTGGTGGGCAAATAGCACATAACACCCGAAGAGAATTAGAAGAAGAAACAGGAAATTCAGTAATCTCAAAAGAAAATTTTTTAGGTCTTACGGAAAAGAGAAAGCTTGAAGATAAGAAGAAAAAATGAAAATCAAGTTAGTATCCCCTACTATTAAAAGAGAAAACTTTCTCTACAAACACAGAAATAATACGCTTTTTATGTTACACATGACGAGGAGTATAAAATAAATACTCTCTCAAATCTTTCTTTTCTTAATCCTGTAGAAAGTTAATCCATCTCTCTTTTCAATCTGCTTGTGGATTAAGATATTGTCACGTATAACTAAAAACTCATATAGATTTGCATTGCAACAACTTAATTCATCCATTTTTGTTTAAAGATTTAGAATCACAGTATTAACTATCGTATTAACTATCGTATTAACATATAGTATTAATACACTATATAATACAATATTAGCTCTCGACAAGTTTTAACTGTTAAATAATTTAGTTAAAATAAATTAACAAAACTATTTTAAAAACTGCCTTGAAAACTGTTTATCTAAATCTAACCCCCAATCTAATCTATTTTATGTAAATGATTCTTTAAATACTTTTTGGTGATTAGTTTAGGAAAAGGTATACTAATACTCTAATGAGTGATACTAAATTGTGGTTTTCACATCAATTAATCCCTATTCAATCATGAAAAAGGGTATATATTATAGTAACTGCATTTTTAGTATATCCTTTCCTGCAAACACAATAACTAACTTTATATACCTCTCTTTTTTATTTTAGTGCGATGGCAGATTATAACCCAAGAATTAAAGAAATTGAAGATGAATTAAAGAAAACAAAATACAATAAGAAGACTCAGTATGCTATTGGTTTGATGAAGGCAAAGTTAGCTATGCTCAAAGACAAAGAGCAGGCAAGGGCAGGCAAAAAAAGCCTTCACCAAGGTTATGCAGTCAAGAAATCAGGAGATGCCACTGTAATTATGATTGGTTTCCCGAGTTCTGGCAAATCAACACTGCTCAATTCTTTGACAAATGCGCAGTCTCAAGTTGCAGCATATGAATTCACGACGCTGAATGTTGTGCCGGGAATGATGGAATATAAAGGGGCGAAAATACAGGTGCTTGATGTTCCAGGCATCTTAAGCGGCGCAGCATCCGGCAAAGGAAGAGGCCGAGAAGTTCTCTCAGTAATGATGAGTGCAGATTTTGTAATCATGCTGATAGATGTTAACAGGCCTGAGGCGCTTGAAGCTATTAAAAAAGAAATCAATGATGCGCATTTGAGGCTAAACCAAGTAAAGCCTGACGTGAAAATTAAGAAAACAATGAGGGGCGGGATAAGAATAGGAAAGACAGTGCCTTTGCCTGAGCTTAATGACGAGACAATAAAAGCAATAATGATGGAGTTTAAATTAAATAATGCAGATGTTTTGATAAGAAGCCCCCTTACAGCAGATCAGTTTATTGATGTTGTCGAGGGAAACAAGAGATATCTGCCGGGTGTTATCGTCATGAACAAGATAGATGTTTCTGATCCAACTATAACCAATACTGAAACCAAAGAAAATAAAGACAAGCTGGTAAAACTTGCAAAAGAATACCATGTAGATGTATGCATTTCTGCTGATAAAAAGATTAATCTATCTGCATTGAAAGATATGATTTTTGACCGAATGAATTTTATCAGAATCTATTGCAAGGAAGTCAATAAAAAAGCAGACCTCGGCGAGCCAATGATATTGAGAAAAGGCAACACATTAAGAACAATGTGCGAAAGATTACATAAAGATTTTGTTATGAACTTCAGGTTTGCAAAAGTTTGGGGCAAATCAGTAAAATATGAAGGCCAAAAAGTTGTGAAGTTAGATCATTTTCTTGCTGACGGAGATGTTGTCGAGCTGCATATAGGATAATATATGAATTGGAATAAAACAGAGATTAGAATATAATAGGAATCTACTCAAGAATTAGTTTCTCATTCTTATAACCGGTTCAGAATAAGGTTCGATTGATTCAACAACAGCGCGATAATCAGGTTTAACTTGAAATAGTTCATAGCCTGTCGGTCCTTGAGGTGTCTGACCTAACTTTGAATATAATCTATTAATAATTGTTTGGTCTGAAGAAAACACACCTTCCTGATGTGGTAGTATGAAAATATTATCATTTATATTAAAAATAACAACTTCTTTTTCGCTCTCAGGAATAAGCTTTTCTTTTAAAAAATATGCGACTGCGATATAGCTCCAATAGGCGGGATTTTCTGTATGTTTATTCTCCAGTTCTTCTTGCTCTAAAAAATATTCCAAAGTGCCGCGTTCAACAAGAAATTTTTGGTCAATCCCTTCTATTGTTGTTTTTTTTTGCAATCCCTGCCATTATCATTCACTTCCGTTATTATTAGTAAAATTGGATTTGTATTTAAATAATTCGGTGATTAAGTATATACCTATTTTTCTTTATTCGCTTTCGCAGTTATTTTTGTTTTTTTCATATCTCAATTATTTTTCTAATCTTCTCTAACTACTATTTCTTACTCTTTTCATACGCTCTTTTCCTTTTCATCTATACACAGCTTCTCTAACATGCCTTACTCCTTTAATGCCAAGTTCGCCTATATTTGGATAATCTCTGCCAATATTATCAAATATTCTTTCAGCAGTATCTTTTCCAACAGCTCTTTCTAAACCAGCGCCGTATTGCGCAACCTGAAATGCAAGTCTTTGAGGAAGAACCATGCCGTCAACATCAGATAAATGAATTTCAATGGGTAAGATGGAGCGTCCGTTTGTATAAAATCTTGCGAGTTCAGCAGATAATCTATCAATAGGTATTTTTCTTTGTTGTTGATGTTCTCCATCAGGGTAGAGCTCATCATACCGTTCTCTTAATAACATCAAATCTTCTGGTGAAGGAACGTGAAAGTCGCATGTATATACGCAATCAGGCAAGGATTCATCTGCCAAATGATCTAAAGAATACATCGTTACCTTTTTTCTATGAATATTTATACCATCATCAACTATTACTATGACAGATACATCACGCGATGTTCTTGGTGAAATAACTCTTCGCGCTGGATCTCTTCTTTGTTCGCCAGATTGTTCAAAATCAACCCCACACATACTAAGATATTCATCTCCTAATTTTTCCCCATCTAATGGATTAGATGTAGTTAAACCATTCATTTTTAATCACTCCTTGTTTATTATTTCCGATTAGATGAAATTACTAATAAATTAATAGTTTATATAATTTATATAATTATTTTTTAAATAATACATCTACACTTTTAAATCTTTCGGAAACTTTGATTAAAAAGTAAAGAAATCAATATAATTCTAATATTCATATTTCAACATAAACCTTTATAAATAAATCCAATTTAACTATATTATAATAAGTAGTTATAAAAACAATACAATATGGTACTGGAAAAACTCGGCGAATCACTGAAAAATACCTTGTCAAAGATAGCTTCAGCTGTATTTATTGATGAAAAACTGGTTAATGAATTAATTAAAGATATGCAGAAAGCGCTTTTGCAGAGCGATGTTAATGTTGGGCTTGTTCTGGAATTATCACAAAAAATCAAGCAAAAGGTATTAAAAGAAGAAATTCCCGCTGCACTGACAAAAAAAGAATATTTAATTAATGTTGTTTATGAAGAATTAACTAATTTTTTAGGAGGAGAAGGGCATAAAATAGATGCTTCTGCAATCTCTGCGCATAAGCCATTTAAAATTATGCTTGTTGGATTGTTTGGAAACGGCAAAACAACAACAGCTGGCAAAATCGGCAAATTCTTCCAAAAAAGAGGGCTTAAGGTTGCATTATTGCAGACAGATACATGGAGGCCTGCTGCTTATGAACAGCTTATGCAGTTAGGCGCTCAGATAAAGATGGAGGTTTATGGAAATCCTAACGCAAAAAATCCTGAGCAGATTTATGCTGAATTTGCTCCAAAATTAGCAAAGTATGATTTAATAATAATTGATACTGCTGGAAGAGATGCATTAAATGAAGAATTAATAACAGAGCTGAACAACCTCAACAATATTGTCCAGCCGCATGAATCATTGTTGGTAATGTCAGCTGATTTAGGGCAGTCTGCGCAAAAACAAGCTGAAATATTTCATCAAACCTGCAAGATTACCGGTGTTATAATCACAAAGATGGATGGCACAGCCAAAGGCGGTGGTGCATTGTCTGCATGCACAGTTACAAATGCGAATGTAAAGTTTATTGGTGTCGGAGAAAAGATTGATGATTTTGAAGAATTCAAGCCTAAAAATTTTGTAGGCAGACTGCTTGGCATGGGTGATATTGAATCATTACTGGAAAAAGCAAAGGAAGCAATTACAGAAGAAGATGCAAAGGACATGGGCAAGAAATTTATGTCCGGCAAATTTAACATGATTGACCTTTATGAGCAAATGGAAGCAATGACAAAAATGGGACCATTAGGAAAAGTGTTAGATATGATACCTGGTATGGGGCAATTAAAGCTGCCAAAAGAGATGATTGATGTTCAGGAAGACAAACTTAAAACTTGGAAATTTATTATGGATTCTTGTACAAAGGCAGAGCTTGAAGATCCTGATATTATTGATATTCCACGAATAGAAAGAATTGCAAAAGGCTCTGGCATGTCACAGACAGATATTAGGGAATTATTAAAACAATACAAGCAGAGCCGAAGAATGATGAAGATGTTTAAAGGCGCAGATTCACCAAAAGCAATGGAAAAAATGATGAAACAATTTAAAGGCGGGAACATTCCTGGTATGGGTAATATGAAATTTAAGTAATGATGTTAAAGATGTTAGCACGAATTAGTTTAAGTAGAGATGTTAGCACGACTTTTTCGAAGAAAAAAGTCGTGCTAGCTGATTTTTCCCGAGGCTTTTTGCTACGCCAAAAAGGCTCAGATGAAACAATTTATTGTAAATTTAATTAATTTTAAATTTACAATCTTGCAGATTAAATACGAAATAATAAATAATTTTTCATTTAATCTGCAATAAAGGAGGGAACATTCCAGGTATGGGAAATATAATGTTTAAGTAAGGTGCTGGGTGTTAGGTGCTGGGTGCTAGTTACGATGAATTATCGCCGCTAGCACCTAGCACCCAGAACCTAGCACCTAATCGGAGGGATTTATCATGAGTGACGAAATGCAGAAGAAATATGTAGAGTTTCAGATTTTGCAGCAGCAACTGCAGCAGTTATACCAGCAGATTCAGCAGATTGACACACAATTAACGGAGTTGAATAATGTCATTATTTCTCTGGATGATTTCAAACTTCTAAAACCTGGCTCTGAAATGCTTGTTCCGTTGGCATCTGGCATATTTGCCTACGCTGAATTAAAACAGACAGAGATGGTTAGAGTTAATGTCGGCAGCAATGTTTCTGTCAAGAAATCTATAGGCGATACTATAAGTTTAGTTAAAGCGCAAATAAAAGAGCTTGATGACTACAAGACAAAACTTGTGGCTAATTTTACTCAAGTAAATGAATATGTTCATATATTACAGCATGAATTAATCAAACAATCAAAAAAAGATGAAACAAAACAGGTAGCAGAGGAATAAAAAATACGACGGGGTAACTAATGTTTGCAGCATTAAAAGAAAAATTAAAAGGGGCAATTAAAAAATTCAGCAAGGATGTTGAAGAGAAGTCAGAAGTAATTAAAGCTCCAGAAACTGAACATCCAACTGAACATGAAACAGAACATAAAGAAATTCTTGATAAAACTTCTTCTGAAAAAAAAGAAAAGGAAGAAGAACAGAAAGAAAAACAGAAAAAAGGTAATATAGACGAAAAAAAGGAAGAAAAAACAGGGTTCTTCGGCAGACTTAAATCAGTATTCTCGGGAAAATCAAAGGAAGAAGAGATAAAAGAAAAAGTTCATGAGATAGAAACAGCGAAGGAAGAAGATTGGTCAAAAGATGATAACGAAGATAAAGAAGTATTAATACAACAGAAAGAAGAATCAACAAAAGAAAAAAAGATTCAACCACACGAGAAAAAAATAACACATTCACACGATGAAGAAGTTCTCGAAGAATATATTACTGATATGGAGGAAAAGCTGACATACGGCGTTGATATTGGTGAGAAGGGCACAAGAGAGAAAAGCATTGAAGAAAAGAAATTTGAGGAAAAAAAGATACAAGATAAAAAGATAGAAGAAAAAAAGCCTGAAGAAGCAAAAAAAGTTGAAATTCCTTTTACACATTATACTGTGCCTTATGTAGATGCAAAAAAACATACTGAAAAAGAGACTGAAAAGGAACTTGAAAAAATTTCAGAGAAGAAAGATGAACCAAAACAAGAAAGAAGATATGAATTTCCCTATAAAACAGAAAGATCATGGGCAGAAAAAAAGAAAGAGCTTGATATAAAAATTGAGAGAAGAAGGCGGGAAATAGCTCAAGATCAAAGATTGAAACTAGCAGAAGCCCAGAAAATAGAAGAATTTGAAAAGAAAGTAGAGTCAGACAAGAGAATAGAGTTAAATAAAAAATATGAATTTGATGAAAAAGCAGAGTTAGATAAAAAAGAAGAATTGGTTAAACTGGCAGAATTCGACAGACTAAAAAAAGAAGAAGTAAATGCCACAGTCAAACATGAAGCACCTGTTGTACAAAAGATTGAGGAAATTTCAGAAGAGAAATTACATCCAAGTGTCCAAAAAACAGAAACAAAAGGAATTAAAACAGGACCGAGCCAAGAGAAGGAACAAGAGGAAAAGCCGGAAAAAGAAGAAAAGGCAGAACAAAAGGAAGAAAAGAAGAGTGGCTGGGGTATATTTACAAAGATTACTGATTTAGTAACCAAAACAGTTCTTAGCGAGGGCAAGTTTGAAGAAATTTTCTGGGAAATGGAAATTGTTCTTTTAGAAAATAATCTTGCTGTCGAAGTTATTGAAAAGATTAAAACAGATTTAAGGAAACAAATAGTTGGCAAGCCGATAAAAAGAGGCAAGGTTGAAGAAGTTATTATTGAAGCAATAGATAATTCAATAGATGATTTGTTCAGCGTCGAAAAAATAGATTTGATTGATAAAATAAAGGAAAAGAGAAAAAGAGGAGAGCCATTTGTCATTGCTTTTGTCGGCGTAAATGGCTCAGGAAAAACAACAACAATAGCAAAAATGGCAAAACTTTTCTTGGATAACAAACTTAAGCCAGTTATTGCTGCCAGCGATACGTTCAGGGCAGCTGCTATACAGCAATTAGAAGCGCATGCAATTAAGCTGGGTGTAAAATTAATAAAGCATGATTATGGCTCTGACCCTGCTGCTGTTGCTTATGATGCAATCAAATTTGCGCTGCAGAAAGGAATGGATGTTGTGATGATAGATACAGCAGGAAGACTGCACAGCAATGTAAATCTGATGGATGAGATGAAGAAAATAATTAGAGTTGCCAAGCCAGATATGAAGATATTTATCGGCGAGGCAATAACTGGAAATGACTGTGTTGAGCAGGCAAGGCAGTTTAATGAAGCAGTTGGCATAGACGGCATTATCTTGTGCAAGGCAGATGTTGACGATAAAGGCGGCGCAGCTATTTCTGTGAGTTATGTAACAGGAAAACCAATATTGTACCTTGGCGTTGGCCAGCAGTATGATGATTTAAAAGAATTTGATAAAAACATTGTTCTAAAAAGCTTGGATTTAAGCGAGGCTGTGGAGTAATTCATTCTTTGAGTGGAAGCATGTATACACAAAAAACACAATTCAAACCGTATGTGCATAGCTCTCATAGGGATTATGCTACTGTCAGTTTTCTTCGCCGAAAACTTTATAATTTATTCTCTGCAGTTGCAACGAATATACTAAAAGTCCTTAGCTTCCGAACAAAAATTAAGGACTTTTGTATATATCTTATAAGTTTTCGGCCACTTGATATCTTACGAATAAAACTGCTCAGAAAACAAATTTGAGGCAGCAGCATCCTCCTTAAAAGAGTTATGCACATACTTCAAACCAAAACCTTTATATACTAACTATATAATATTATTCATTTAGTGTATAATATGAACAAAATATCCATTTATGAAGACACTGAAAACAAGATATTGGGCAATCTGCTTAGAACTCCTCTTGAAAGCAAAAGTATGCATCAGATTGCCGAGGAAACCAAATTATCTTATGTCACAGTATTTAAGATAATTCCTATTCTGTTAAAAAAAGAATTAATCAAATTAGAAAAAAAAGGGATGTCTTCATTAATTTCTGTAGATTTAGAAAAAGCAGACATCAGTAAATTAAGCTCTGCAGTGTTGTATGAAAAAAGGCAGTTTTTAAGGAAACACCTTGATATACGGGTTTTGCTGAACAATCTTGAGGAAGCGCTTTCCGGTTTGTTTTATATATTGATTTTATTTGGAAGTTATGCCAAAGGAACATATAAAAAAAATTCAGATCTTGATTTGCTTTTTGTAGTGCCTGATAGAAAGATGATTGAAAAATTTAAAGATAAAGTTAATAAAGTACTAGAACTTAACCCCAAAAAGAATGTTGATATCGGTGTTGTGATTGTAGAGGATTTAAAAGAAATGCTTAACCAAAAATATACTGTAGGAAGGGCAGCTTTTACGCATGGTATTGTGCTTTTTTGTGCAGAACATTATTATTCATTGGTGAAAGAGTATGTTAAAGATAAGGGATATTGACGAAGCAAAAACAATTTTCAAGGGATGGGATAATAATCATATGTGGGACACCCCTAGCTTAGATTTTCTAGAACATACAAAGAAAAAAGCAAGAGAAACTCTTAAATTGGCCTCTTACCTTCTGAATAAAATTGAAAATACCCATGAATTGGATGATATCAGCATTGCATCAATGTGGGTTATAACAAAGTGTTATTATTCAATGTTTTTTCTTGTGGAATATTTGCTTGGATTAGATGGGAAAAAAATTCCTGAAGGAACACAGGATACACATAAGACAATTTATTTGGCATTTCTATATTATTATCTTATCAAGAACTCTGAATTAGAGCAAGATAGTAAAAAAATAATAACAACAAGCAGAATGTCCAAGGCACTTGTATTATTTAAGGATAGTCAGGATGAATCATTAGTGCTTCAAAGAATCAAGAAGAGTGCTTCAGATTTAAAATCACAGAAAGAGCAAAGGCATAAATTCACCTACAGAGAAAACAGACCCGCTGAATTATATGAAGCTAAGAAAAGCTTTGAAAAAGCAAGAGAATTCAGAGAGATTATTGAAGAGTATATCCAAACTAAAAAGGTATAAAATGCCAGAACAAATACCAAAATCCGAAGAACTTGAATTTAAAGATAAATTTGTTGAGAAATATTCTAAGTTAACTGACTTTAATAAATTTAAAGAATATTCTCTTGCTTTTTTAAGGCGTTCTATCCGTGTAAACACTTTGAAAATTTCAGTCAATGAACTAAAACAAAGGCTGAGCAAAAACTGGAACCTTGAAACAATTCCATGGTGCAAAGAAGGATTCTGGATAGAGCATAAAGGCGAAGAAAAAGAAAATAAAGAAGGGGATATTGAATTAGTGAAAAGAAGGGACATCGGCAATATTACAGAGCATATGCTTGGTTATTTTTATGTGCAGGAAGCAGCGTCGATGATTCCGCCGATTGTTTTAAACCCTGTTCTTGGAGATGTTGTTCTGGATATGTGCGCATCGCCTGGCTCAAAAACAACACAATTAGGTATGTATATGGAAAACAAAGGAATTCTAGTTTCAAATGATTACAAGCCAGACAGAATAAAGCCTCTTTCTGTCAATATCCAAAGATGCGGATTAACAAATTGCATAGTCACATTAATGTTTGGCCAAGGCTTTAAAAAAATGGGGCAGAATATATTTGACAAGGTTCTTGTCGACGCACCATGCAGCGGAACAGGAACAATAAGAAAAAGCCTGAAAACACTGCGTATATGGAATCCTGAAATGGTTAGAAGACTGGCTAACCAGCAAAAACAGCTGATTGAGACAGGATTTAATCTCTTAAAGCCAGGTGGAACTCTTGTTTACAGCACCTGTACTCTCGAGCCTGAAGAGGATGAAGGTGTTATAAGCTGGCTGTTGAATAAATATGAAAATGCACATACTGAAAAGATAAACCTTCCTGGCTTGAAAATATCCCTACCTATAACAGAATTTGAAGAGGTCAAATATAATCCCCAAGTAAAGAACTGCCTTAGAATCTGGCCGCAGGATAATGATACTGAAGGTTTCTTTGTTGCGAAGATACGAAAGGTTTAGTATTTTATTATTATTATTATTATTATCATTTTTGTATTTTTTGTTTTTTCAGTTCATGGGCGAAGCCACACGTCTCATGATGATAGTTTAGTTTATTGTTTAACTTTCTTGTTTTATTAAATTAGTGGAAGTTTTCTTTATTCCCGTTTAAAAAAACGTAAAAAAACATCCATGAAACGGGGGACTGCGTCCTACAAACTAGCTGGGAACGGAAAAAAGAAATTGAGAAATGCAAAATAAACTAAACAACTACTTTTTCTCGAACGCAACATCATACAAAATGTCTGCGTTAGATTCAGCTTCCTGTTGTTTGTATCCTAATTTGATAAGCTGCCTTACAAATGGGTACAGCTTATCCTGTTTGACTGCGAGGCATCTTGGCGAGAGCCTTATGTATTTTCCCTCTACAAATAGTGGAAAGTTTTTGCATGTGCTTGATCGATTTTTGCTTTTGTGGATTGTACACTTGAAATTCTTTAATGCAGGGCATGGCTCGTCTTTTCCGCCAAAAAATAATGAGTATTTGCCATTATCTAACTTTTTTAATATTGGTGTTTTTTCTAATTCTTTTTGTCTGCCATGCGTTACAAGTTTAATTTCCTTTTCTGTGAGAACAAGATAGCCTTTTCTGCAGCAATATGATTTGCATTCTTCATAACAGAATTTGCTTATGCTCTTTCTGGCTTTGTTCGCTATTAAGTTTGCTTTCTTTACTGCATTTGAATCTATCATATTATTGAGAGATGTTTGATGTAAGTATATAAATTATCGTGTTTTGAAGAGAATATTTGAAGAGAATCTTCATTGTTAGTCCTCATTTTATGTTTTAGTTCCTGGGCGAAGCCACGCGTCTCATAATGATATTTTTTAGTTAAGTAGTTTAATTTACAATTTTTAAAATATTTAAAAAAATTCATGAGACGGGGGACTGCGTCCAACAAACGGGTGGAGAGCTTAGACCTTGTTGAGAGCGGAAAAAAGGAGAGTGTAATGATTTTTGTTGAAACTCCATAAACTATAAAATCAGCAAAGGTTGAAAAAATGTATGGAAGTACAGCAAAAATCATTACACTCTCAATTATATGAATATTGCCTTTGCGGCCTCTTTGTCTTTCTCTCTCTTTCTTTTTGTTTTTGCTTTAATTGTTCATATAACTGTTTGTCTTCATAAGTAATAGAAACATCGCCGTTTAAATCGTCGTCTATGCTGATTGTCATATCCTCATTTATGTCTAATGGATCAAACAAATCCTTTCTCATTCTATAAAAACATTCATTTCGCATTAATTTCTTTTCGCTTGTAGGGTCGTCTATATCAAGAAGCTGTTTATATGCTTCATTATTCATTAAAGCAACATCAACCATTGGCTGAATTAGTTCGCTTGGTGTTATTATTTTATCTCGCGCACCATATCTTTTTGTTCCTCTAACATAATTTCCTGTTTGAGAATTATAACCTATAATTTCTTTTTGGTAATCATACACAAGAACAAATGCGTTTATATCTGAAATGCATTTCATATCGATTTCTGCCACTTCATCGCAATTTGCCTCATAAACTAATTGAGTTGGTTGTGTTGGTTGTGGTGTTTGCTGTAGTGCTGGTTGTTGTGATGCTGCTTGTGCTATTTGTTGAGATTCTGATTGTTGTGGTCCAGAATCTGCCTGTGAAATTGAAGGTGCAACTAATGAAACTGCGTACAAAGCACAAATTGATAATAGATTACGGGTTGTTTGGGTCATTTTTATCACATTGACTGTTTATTTTGATACTTTGAATATTAGTTTAATTTTTGAAATAATAAATTAATTTAAAGAACTTGCTAAAAATCCTTATCCCATAACAATCAATATTCCCAAAACCACATACATCACAAACACAAATCCATAAAACGCTTTTAGCTTGAATATTAAATCATTATCAATTGTTTCTGGAATCTTTGTTGACTCACTGTCCTTTTTTAGATCTGAAAACATATTAACCAACTCCGTTAATTATTTAATATTTTTTTGTATATCCTCTGTACTATCAATTTTTCTTATTCTAATTACTGATATTCTCACTCTTTCTTAAACGCATCTTTCTCAACAACAATATCATACTTCTTGCATTCCTCGTCTTTGTCATAATCATCCCACATTAAATTTTCAGGATTGAATTTCTCGTCTTCGCAGGTTATTGCAACTTTATGACACCCGTCTTTTAGGCAGGTTTCAGTGATAGTAATGCATTTCAAATATCCGTTTTCTTTACAATACTCTTTAATCCTGTCTTCCTCGCTCCAATATTCGCCGTTATTCTTCTTTTTCTTTTCTTCATCCCAAATTGATTTCATAGTATTGTATTTGTCTAATTCTTCTTTTATCTTCTGTTTTTCCTGCCATGCCTTGAAAGAATCATATTGATTGCTCTCGATTTCATAGGTTTGCATACTTGCGCCTTTTTTATCAGTTTCAATCTCATAAACAATCATGTTTTGTGACGCTGAAACCAAAGAAGCATCTTTTATGACAGGAATATTTGTTGTCACGCCGCTATTTTGGTAAACATCTTTATTATAATTATAATTACTATTACTATTATTGCTGCAGCTAATTAAAAGAGATAATAAAACTGTAAGTAAGATAATTAATAATAATTTAACTAATAATTCTTTTTTGATATAATTCATTTAAAATAACCCCCCATATAGATGTAATTTCTAACAAACCTCTTATTTATAAAGTTTTCGTTTTATCATCACTTTCGAGTGGTTAAAAATAGAAAGATTAGATTTGGCTAATTCTTAACAGCTAATTTTTTGATTAATACATAACACAAAAAGCGAAAAGTATATATAATACTTATGATAAATAACATATTGTAGTACAAAAAGCACGAAACTCTAACTTCCAAAACATACCTATGAACAACAACAAGAAAAAAAGAATGAGCCAGTATGAGCTCTTATATACGCTGGAAGGTCTGCATACTGTTGAAACTATAATGAAAGAATTAAGCTTAAGGAAACAATCTGCCTTGAACTTAATTTCAAAATTGAAAAGAGAGCAGCATCTTATTATTTGGGCTGGCGGAAGGAAAAAGATTTACAAAATTACCATAAGAAAGCAATTGCCGAGAGTTCATGGAATGTGGGACATCATTAACAAATACTCGCCAATGAAACTTAATCCTTGGTATGACCACCAAGTTCATGGTGTGTATGGTCCAGAAGAGGCATTGGTTGATGCAATAGAAACAAAAAGTTTTAGAGTGATACTTACAAGCATGCATTTATTTAGGCATATTAAAGACTGGAAAAAGGTATATAATTTGTCTAGGAAATATAATAGCTGGCAGAAGATTTGCGCAGTATATGATGTATCAATGTTATTCATCAAGGTAGGAAGAATGCCAGAAAAATATATTCATTTTAAACCACAAAAGTGGCAACAACTAACACAGCTAAAAAAGAAAAATTTTCCTGAAATAGCCAATAAATGGAAGATTTATATTCCCTTTAATCAAAATGATATGAGGGAGATATACTAAAAGCAATTAATTTTCGAACAAATTAATTGCTTTTGTATATACAAAAGCACAAAATAATGTTCGATTATTTTGTGCTTTTAGTATACAAAAAACAGAATATAAGGTGAATTAAAATGATTTCACATAAAGGACAATTGGATTTGTTTAGTTTAATAGCTAAAGAGATAAAGCAAGATATTGTAGTATATGTATTCGGCGGCAATGCAATGATGTTTTATGGATATAAGGATGAGACCAAAGACATTGATATTTTGTTTGAACACTTAGAGGAAAGAGAGGAATTTATTAGAGTCATCAAATTAATTGGTTTTCAAGAAACTAGCCCGATAAAGATATATCTCCCTGAGAAATTGCGTGATCCTCACAGGCCATTAATGTACTTAAAGGAAGATATACGCTTTAATCTCTTTGTAAAGAAAATATTCAAAACACTTATTAGCCCAAAAATGAAAGAAGATCTTTTTGCGGTTCATGAGTTTAAAGGCAACAATACATTAACATTAAGAGTTTTAAGAAAAGAACATCTTGTGATCCTAAAAACAGTGACGGAGAGGGATAGGGACTTTGAGGATATAGTAACTATATTTAGAAAGGACAAGGATTTTGACTGGCAATACTTGGTAGATGAGGTAATCTGGCAGTATCAGCACGGCGATAGTTGGGTCTTGCTGGATACAGAAGAGATGCTGAAAGAGCTGAAGAAATATATCTTTGTTAATGAAATCTATCTGAAGCAGTTGTATGATGCAGCAGGAAAATAAGTTAATTCTTTACTTTTAAGTAGTTAAAAACACAAAATTTAAAAAGGAGATGATATTTCAAGTGTTTATGAGCTCAATTTATAATGTAAGTAATCTAAGGAATGGAATTTTATCTTTTTTAACTTGTTTAGTTGGAGCTATCTCTGTTGATGGCTGTGCTGCTGTTATTCCTCTTTCTGAAGAAGAGAGTATCGCTACATTCAGCCAGCTAATATCTTATATGAAAAAGCAACAAACTTCAGAGTTAGAAAAAATGATTTTAACCCAAGCAGAGAAAAATCAAACACTTATTTTAGGGGAGCATCACGATGTAAATGCAGATGATTACTTTGCAGGAGATTTACTTTTAAAATTAAAACCTCTTGGTTATACCCATTTAGGAATTGAATTGGAACAAAAACACCAATTAGACTTAGATAAGTTCATGAATGAAGAAATAAGTGAAGAAGAGTTTTTAAAGACAGTTTATTGGAGAACAGATTATCATCATGGTAATCTATACTTGTTAAGCAAAGCCAAAGAAGCAGGCATGAGTGTACATTGCATAGACTCTCACGATTGTATAAATGATCCAGATGAAGAAAGTGGTATAGTAGCTCATAGAGACAAGTTAATGTATCAAAGTTTAGAAAGAAGAGTTTTTTCAAAAGATCCAACTGCTAAAGTAGTAATCTTTGTTGGTGCTCTTCACGGATTAGAACAGCAATCTTCTCACAAATGTATGGCTGTTGAAGGAGATGTAGGACGTTGTGAAGTAGATTGCGGTAATCCTTTAGGTTTTTATCTTACTCGAGCTACACACGATAAAAATTATTCTGTCTTTTTAAATACTGTTCGAGCAAAACGATATATCAGGCGTATATGTTCACCTGAGGATACTGATTGTTATCTCAAAAGAGGAATTGATGAAGGTGTGGATGTTGACTTAATAGCCAATCCTCCTTTAGAATATTTGGAGGGATATGATTCACAGAAGGTTGATACAAAATGATGGTAGATGGTAAGGAAGGTCATGAACCTGGAATGGTTGTAGTCAAAGGTGTTGAAGTAGTTAGAAAAGGCATTTTTGAGCGCAGGGAAGAAGATATTGTGCGTACTTTGAGAAGAGCAGTTCACGCGC
This sequence comes from Candidatus Woesearchaeota archaeon, assembly GCA_018303325.1. Classification (GTDB taxonomy): domain Archaea; phylum Nanobdellota; class Nanobdellia; order Woesearchaeales; family DSVV01; genus JACQSP01. Next base: position 6,490 of record JAGVYH010000066.1, on the reverse strand, counting down.
AAAAAACAGTAGATGCTAGTTTAGATTTAGTTTTACAAGCACTTCAAACAAGAGGATATGAATTCCCAAGAGTGTATCGTAAAAAAGGAGAGGTATGTATTCTTATTCAATCGTTAGGACTTCCAGAAGAGTATAGGCATGGGACCAGTTTCAGTATGAATCATCCTATTTTAGAAAGAGTCATAAACGATGAAGCAGTTTATGCAAACAGCGACGTATTCTCTTCTTCAACTGTGCTCGAGCCAATAGATCCTTTATATTATATCCGAGAACAACAACCAACCCTAACAGGATTAATAGGTATTCCTTATATTGGGCATCCAGTTCACAGAGAAAGAGAAGTAAAGGGTACAATCATTGCAAATTATGACCCAAAAAGATTACCAACTCTTATTAAAGGTGTTAATGCTAATGGTGAGGTTGAGGATCGTGAAGGAATGATACTATCAGATATTGGAGAAATAATCGGAGAAAAAGTAGCTAACATTGTTGATTTGGAATTTTTAGCTCGACAAAACGAGCAATTAAGAAAAACAACAGAAGCATTAGAATTAGCAAACAGACATCTAACAGATCAAGCTTATACAGACGAGCTTACGGGAATGCCTAACAAAAGAAGATTTGGTTTAGACTTAACTGAATACATGGCAGCTATAGCAAAAGGATTTTATTATAATCTGTTGATGTATGATTGTGACGGTTTTAAAGGTGTTAATGACAGTCCAAATGGAGGTCATCCGCGCGGGGACAGATTTTTAAGAGATAAAGCAGAGCTTCTTTTAAAAATGCAGAAGAATGATTCAAGAATCATAAAAACATATAGATTAGGAGGAGATGAGTTTGGGGTTGTTTATAATTCTGCATCTGTTGATGAGGTTACTTTTTTTGCTGAAATCCTTAACAGATGTATATCACAAATTCCTGTGCCAGAAGACTGCAAGCCAGTTACTGCAAGCATAGGTATTATGACGCCAGAAATGATAAGGGGTTTTAACAATGCTGCAGAATTACTGAATAAAATTGACCAAACCCTTTATCGCGCAAAATCAAGAAAGGATTGTGTGATGTTTTATGAAAGATAAACAAATAACTAACTGAATAAATGAACAAATAAACAAATAAACAAATGAATTCTACAAATAAAACCACAATATGTACTATTGTTCTGAGTTTTGCTCTTGGAAGCGCTGAAATTATTGGTGCTGGAGCAGCATGTTCAGGAGCCAGTAGTTCTGGGTATTCTTCATCATCAGTTGACAGACCAGCTAAACCAAAACTCATTTCACATAAACCATATTTATTAGAAATATACACAAATGGTTATGATATCAACCTTGAATCATATTTAAAACCAGATAGAACAACAGTTGTTGAATTTGGAGCATGGTGGTGCAGCCCTTGCACAGTTTTTAAACATAAGGCATTGAAGGAATGGCCATCTGATGTTGGTTTGATAATGGTTGATTTAGAGTATCGCTTTCCTGATGCTAATTCTATCCAAGATTCTATTCAATCTCCTGCGTATAGATATGTTGAACAAAATAAGGGAAAGACATTACCTTTTTTTTTGCTGTACAAAGGGAAACAATTTGTCAAAGCGTTGGATTTTGAAGGACAGGGATTAGACTATCTTTTAAAAGAAGCGAGAAGATTATAAAGCGTTCCGTTTTTTTTACTTTGCAGCAGGTTTTTTTAACATTTTCATTTGTACACAAGCTACTTTTCCAATAATGCAGGATTTCCGTTCCCTGAAAGATAAACAGAGAAATGCCACTGCAACAAATTTGAGGCAGTAGCATAATCCTTGAAAAAGCTATGCACATACCTTTTCCACAAACTTTATAAACAACAGATGAAATTATGTTCATATGAAACAAAATTCATATATCCAATATCAAAGGCTGAAAAATCAAAAGCTAAAACCTCAAACCAAAAAAACAAACATACTGCCTAACCAATTAAAACAATATCTCAACGCAAGCTCGTATAAGGATTTTTTTGTGAATTTTGCAAATAAAACTAAATTGAATATTATTGTAGCATTAAGAAAATGCCCTCTGTGTGTGAATGATATTGTCAAAGAAACAGGAGATGAGCAAAGCAAGATTTCACATAATCTGAAAAAGCTCACTAAATGCCATGTTTTGGTTGTTGAAAAAAAAGGCAAGCAAAGAATATATTCATTAAATCATAATACTGTATTGCCAATATTGAAAATTGTGGAAGAGCATATAAAAGAAAACTGCCGCAAATTTTGTAAAGGGAGGTGCGACAAATGCGCATGAAAGAAATTTATCTTGACAACGGAGCAACAACAAAAGTTGACCCAAAAGTAATGGAGGCAATGCTGCCTTACTTTACTGAAAAATACGGCAATGCCTCGTCTTCACATTCATTCGGCCAAGATGCGAAAGATGCCATTGAAAAAGCAAGAAGAGTTATTGCGAAATCTATCGGCGCAGATGAGCAGGAGATTTATTTCACTTCAGGCGGCACAGAATCAAACAATAATGCTCTAAAGGGAGTGGCATTTGCGTTTAAGGAAGCCTTTAATACAGAAAACAAAAATAAAGATCAGCCAGATCAAACATATCAACCTGTAAAGAAGAATATAATCAAAAACCATATTATAACCACGAAGATTGAGCATAAATGCATACTGGAAACATGCAAATGGCTGGAAACTCAAGGTTTCACAGTAACTTATCTTGATGTCGACAAAGATGGATTTATCAATCCTGATGATATAAAAAAAGCAATAACGCCCAAAACAATATTAGTATCTGTTATTCACGGAAATAATGAAATTGGTACTCTGCAAGACCTTACAGCAATTGGAAAAATATGCAAAGAGAAAGGGGTTTATTTTCATACAGATGCTTGCCAAAGTTATACTAAAACAGAGATTGATGTCAACAAACAAAATTTAGATATGGTCACATTAAACGCACACAAAATTCACGGGCCTAAAGGCATCGGTGCTTTGTATGTAAGAAAAGGAACAAAAATCATACCTTGGCAGCATGGCGGAGGGCATGAAAGAGGGCTAAGAAGCGGTACAGAAAATGTTACAGGAATAGTTGGCTTTGCTGAGGCAGTAAAGCTTGCCAACAAGAAACACGTTGAGCATATAACAAAATTAAGGAACAAATTAATCAATGGTGTGCTGAATAACATCCCTGATGCAAGACTTAACGGGCCAAGTGGCAATAATTATAATTATGGTAGCGGAAAGCATAATGAACATCATAATAAAAAGGAAAATGGAACTGACAACAGATTATGTAATAATGCAAACTTTTCATTCAAGGCTATTGAAGGCGAGGCATTAGGCGGATATCTTGACCAGAAATGGATATGCTCGTCAACAGGCTCTGCATGCAATGCAAGAACACTTGAGCCAAGCTATGTGTTAAAGGCAATTGGCTTAACTGATGAGGAAGCAAATGGCAGCTTAAGATTAACATTAAGCAGATTCACAACAGAAGAAGAAATTGATTATGTACTGAAAGTGCTTCCAGATATTGTGAAAAAATTAAGATGGATATCACCAATTGGCAAAGTTGTAAATTACATCTTAAAAAAACAGTGAATTACAGTAAATTAGTGATTCAACAGAACCATAGTATTAACAAAACACTATTCATTATTTATTAAAATAGTAAATAAAACGTATTTGTTTAGCAGGTTAATGTTTTTTGACCGCTCACAATCCGTACTGAGGACGAAGTCCACCGTCCCATGAAAAATTTTTTACGTTTTTTTAATCGTTACATAAACTGTTCAAGTTTAAAATAAAAAAACCTAAACTAAACTTCATCATGAGACGGGTGGCTTCGCTCAGGAACTAAACAAATACAATAAAATAAATAAAAAATAAATAACAAACTAGTTATAAAACAGGTGGTAATCATGCATATGTATTCAAAAAAAACATTGAACAGATTCAAAAACCCAAAATTTGCAGGCGAGATTAAAAAAGCTGATGCAGTCGGAGAAGAGGGCAACATAAAATGTGGCGACGTAATGAGAATATTCTTAAAGGTGGATAAAGATAAAGGAATAATCAAAGACGTAAAATTCCAGACGTATGGCTGTGTTGCTGCTATAGCTGCATCTGATGCAATGTGTGAGATTGTTAAAGGCAAAACATTAGAGCAAGCAGAAAAGCTGACGTGGAATGATATTGTTAAGGAATTAGGCAATGTTCCGCCTATTAAATATCACTGCTCTATTTTAGGCACAGATGCATTGAGAGATGCAATTGAAAATTACAGAAAAGGGCATGAAAAGATTACCAAAGATAAAGGAAATTTTAATTCACAAATAAAAACTAAAAAATTAAAGAAAAAATAAAAAGCTAGGTGGTATTATGGCATTAAGCATTCTTTACATAACAGCAAAAGACGAAAACGAAGCAAAGAACCTCAGCAAGATTCTTGTAGCCGAGAAACTTATTGCCTGTGCTAACATCCACAATATAAGCTCAATCTATGAATGGAATGGAAAACTTCAAGATGACAAAGAGGCAGTTATTATTGCAAAGACAACAGATAAACTAGCTGAAAAAGTTATGAAAAGAGTCAAAGAAATTCATTCGTATGAAATTCCATGTATATTATCTTTCCCAGCCAAAGGAAATAAGGAATATGTTGAATGGGTAGAGAAGGCTACTAAAAATAAAGTATTTTTTTAGTTCTAGGGACGCAGTCCACAGTTTCATGAAATATTTTTTTAGAGTTTTTTAAGAATTATAATGTCGGACATAAATATTTATACAAAGTGTTATGTCCGACAAATATAGTAAGTGACACGATATGCATAAAAATTTACGTTACTTACTATATATAAAAAGATTGAACAATAAATAAATTAATCAACTAATAATTCTTCATGTGACGGGGGACTTCGTCCAACAAACGTATGGAGAGCGAATAATCTGCTATGAATCAGAAAAAAGGTTGAGAAACATGGAACCAACTAAACAAATACTATTATTCTTTTAAGAATATTTTTATCAAGTATATTTATATATACTCTATTTTTTATGCTCTTATGATTTAATATTTGCAGTAGTGTATTGCACTAATGATATTATTGTGCTGGTAATTACAAAGGCACATTAAATATTAAATAAGAACAGAATAGTTAGGAGGCAGAAACATGAAGAAAGGAAGATATTTGTTTACAAGCGAAAGCGTCAGCGAAGGCCACCCGGATAAATTATGCGACCAGATAAGCGACTCAATCTTAGATGCTGCGCTAAAGGATGATCCTTACGCAAGAGTTGCTATTGAATGTCTTGTAAAAACAGGTTTTGTGGTTGTTGCTGGAGAAATGACAACTAATACTTATATAGATATACAAGATGTCGTCAGAAAAACAATAAAAGAAGCTGGTTATGACAACCCTGCATTTGGTTTTGACGGAAATACCTGCGGTGTTCTTGCCAGTATCAGCGAGCAAAGCCCAGACATCAGCCAGGGTGTTTCAGAAGGGCAGGGATTGTTTAAAGAGCAGGGCGCAGGTGATCAAGGCTTAATGTTTGGTTTTGCAACCAATGAAACACCTGAGCTAATGCCATTGACACTTGTTCTTGCGCATAAGCTTTTATTAAGGCTTAGAGAATTAAGAAGGACGAAAACATTGCTTTATCTTGGGCCAGATGCAAAATCACAGGTTACTGTAGAATATCTTGACGATGTTCCTCAAAGGATTGACACAGTTGTAGTTTCAACACAGCATTTGCCAAGCGCAACCCACGACCAAATACAGAAAGATATGATTGACTGTGTTATCAAGCCAGTTTGCGGTAAATTGCTGGACAGCAATACCAAATTTTTCATTAATCCAACAGGATCATTTGTAATTGGCGGCCCAGTTGCTGACAGCGGTGTTACAGGCAGAAAAATTATTGTAGATACTTATGGTGGTCATGGAAGCCATGGCGGCGGCGCATTTTCAGGCAAAGATCCATCAAAGGTAGACAGAAGCGCAGCTTATGCCGCAAGATATATCGCAAAAAACATTGTTGCAGCAGGATTGGCTGATAAATGTGAGGTGCAACTAGCATATGCTATTGGTGTTGCTGATCCTGTGTCTGTGTTAGTGCACTGCTTTGGAACAAACAAGATTCCTGAGGAGAAAATATCAGAGCTTGCCAGAAAGCATTTCCCGCTAAAACCAGCAGATATAATTAAAGAGCTTAACTTAAGAAGGCCAATATACAAAAAAACAGCGACATACGGTCACTTCGGAAGAAACGAGCCGGAATTTACATGGGAAAAAACAGACAAGGTTGACGTCTTAAGAAAAGATGCGGGAATATGAATGAGTTTGTCTATAAAGATATAACTGTTTGATTAAATAAATAATAGATAAGCATAACTCTTTTTTTATTCAAAAAAAATGGGTTATAAACCCCACAGCTCTGCTGTGACCCATTTTTAAGAGTAAACCTCCCATCTGAAGCGTTGGCAAAATAAAGCCC
>JAGVYH010000018.1 GCA_018303325.1 Candidatus Woesearchaeota archaeon | reverse complement strand
GAGTATCTTACAAAGGAACTTGCGATATTAATTGGATTTCTTATCCTGATGATAATATTTGTGGCAATTGCTGCGAAGATAAATAAGGATAGAAGCTGAGACAATTTTAAATATACTAAAAATCCTTGATTTTCGATTAGAACTTTTATTTTTCTATCTTATTCTTCAAAAATTTATAAAAACCTACAACATAAAAAATAATATCTATGGTAATAACCATTCCAACAAACCAGAGAAATATATTCCATGCTACAATATCTGCAAAATAATTAATTATTGCAAAAATTGCCATGCAACAATATGAAAAAATTCTCCCTATTTTTATGTTCTGTTCAATGCTTCTCTTAGCAAAAAATGGAAGTGGTTTCGTTGTTTCTGCCATATAATTCATGAGTTCATTAATAAATATTCTTTTAATTATAACAAAATATATCAACATTAGAAATAGAAAGATGGCATAAGCAAAGGCGAAATATTTAACAAAAATCTTGGCTGTGTGATTCGTTTGAGTAATCCCTGTAACTGCAATGAGTATAATTAAAGCTAACCATAACAATTGAAAAATTATACATTTGTAAAATCTTCCGGCTTGTTTTAACGTTTCTGGGTCCATTTTTCAGTAAACTTTAATAATATTCTATTAAATTAATCAAAGATTTAATTAAATAAATTTCTTAACCAGTTAATTATTCTTTCTATCACTGAATAATTTTTGGCACAGGTTTCTGTTGCTTGATTAGAACATTGGATTAATTGCAGATCATTGTCCTGATATCCTATTTGTCCCCAACAAGCATCTTTTTCCTTAAAATAGCAAGTGATGTCTACATTACATTGCTTATAGCATTCCTCGTCATCAGGACCTATCTCTTGAAGTGCTAGTTGCAGTCCCCCTTTTTTAATCTCTTCCTCAGGACCACCACAACCTTTTTGTTGAAGGCATATTAAAAATGAGTTTAGTTCTACAGTTTCCTTTGTGTTTGTAACAATTTCTTGCTCTATTGCATTAGCAAAAGAAACAGTAATTATCAAAACAATAAAAATTAACAAAGTTTGACATATTTTCATAATTCCACCTCAGTTTGTTTAATATATATTTTAGCTAGCCAAATTAATTGAAATATAATCCATTTATAAAACATTCTACTTTGTTTTAATGTTTCTTGGTCCATTTAGTTACCTCTTTATTTTTTCTTTCTATACTAAAAGTGCAAAATAATCTAACATTATTTTGCACTTTTGTATATACAAAAGTGATTAATTTGTTCGAAAATTAATCACTTTTAGTATATTTAATCAAATTTATCTAAGTATTCTTTAAGTGCTTGACTGGCAGCAGGGCTGAAATCTGGAAGTATCTTTTCCCCAGCATTTTTTTCTTTTTGTTTCCATAAATATTGTGTCTCTCCCATCGTTCCCCCACCCATAATCCCTACAAAAGTACTTCTCGTCCATTCATAGTTGCCGCCACATCCAAAGTAGCATTGATATCCATCTAAACAATTTACTCCTAAATTCAAGCTTTCATCTCTATCTAAAGGCCAAAAAGTGCCGGCATAGCAGGTATAACCAATCACCTCACTTAAAGGAAAGGTACAATATTCTTCTTGGCTCATGGCTCCTGAATAAGAACCACCTACTTCTTTAACATAATCTGAAATTATCCCACCCAAATCTAATGTTGAACAGAAATCTTTCCAAGCAATTTCATCCTTCTCTGTTAATATTTTTTGGCAGGCGTCAAATTTCTCTTTTGCTGTGTGAACTTGTTTTACTTTTTCAGCATCAATGTTCTTACACCACTTGCTACAGGTTAAATCACCATACTCACAGTTGGGAGACTCTGATGGCGTCATGAATGAGGAAGGAAGAGTATAATACTCTTCATGTAAGCCAATTAAATGGCCAAATTCATGAGCGAGAACCGAACCTAATTCCTGCCATTCGTTGCCTTTAAACATATAAATCTTATTACCTGTCCCAATACCTTCAGCAAAACTCATTCCCAATACAGAATTATACATTACTACAATAACATCTTTCTGTTGGTCAAAACCGCAACTCTTAGCAGAGGATAATAATTGGTTATTATTGCAGCAAGGAACTTTCTCGTTGATTACATGGACATTAAACAAATTAAAATTCTGATTAAATAGAGGAACATCAAAAAAGCTTATTCTTTCTTCAACAGCAGCAGAATCAGGCACTTTTTCAAAAAGAAGAAGATGAACATCTTTTTCTAGTTTTCCTGATTTCAATTCTTCTTCTGAGTATTCTGAGGGGATAAACACCATGTCCAGCTTGTTTTCTTGTAGACCATTATCCACGATTTTCTTACAATTTACCTCTGCTTTAGCAATCTTTGGCATTTTTAAAATAAAATTATGGTTTATGCAAGAACTATCCAATTTCGGAAAATACTCATTGTAGCAAGATTGTATTGTAAAAGTGTATTCTTGGTTTTCATTGAGTAAAAATGAGGTCTTGCCCTGCATCTTTAATGGAGAATTAAGAATAGATACATATTGTAATTGGTTATTTTCTTTATTTCCAGATAACTTGAAAACACTTTCTTGAGAGACAATTATCCCAGAAGCACTAGAGGGGATATTAGTTTCCCACTCTGCTTGAGCGAAATATTGTAAATTTTGTCCCATAAACAACTCAAATTTAAGATTGCTTAAAGTAATCTCTTTATTAAGAGCAGTTGTAGCCTTAGCAAAGATACCATTAACTTTTTTTGAATAAATTGGTTTAGATATATCCCAATCTAAAGGTACTTCCTTCAGAACAAGAACACAACTTCCATCTTCACACAAATAATTATTTCCCAACTCTTCACAATTCTTCTGCACATAAGCATACTGGTTATTCTTACATTTGCCTTCCATCAAATAAGTTTTGCCGTTGGGGAATGTATAGCAATAATCTTCTTTTCCCTGTGTATATAAGTTGGAAACCACTTTGCTTTTAGTTAAGAAGTCCGTTCCATCGTTATCGCTACAATAATAAGACTCTTGTTTAAAATTCAAAGCCGAATCAGAGCAGTCTTTGGCGCATTTGCGGTAAGCAGCATAATTTTTACTAGTTTGCGCTTCTTTGAGCAAAGTATTACAGCCGTTGTCCGCCATGCACTTCCAATAGAGCTGTTTCTGGCTGGAGCTTAAACCGGCAAAAGCCTTCCCCAAAATCGGCTCGGAAGAACTGCGTATACTTATTGCGATTATTGTAGCAGAAATTATAACTAAAGAGACTATAATAGCTATAATTGCTTGATTGAATAATGGTCTATTTTTCTTTCTCATCTCTTAACCTCTTTTACATCAATAGTTTCTTTATCTCTTTATAAAAATTACTCGCCCTTTCTAATGAAGTCTTAGCTTTATTCTCTATCCGAAACTTTTCCAGCCCGTAAGTAAAAAACGTTCTCTTTTCCCTTTCCAACTCTAAATGCAGGACTAATTCTTTAGCTTTCTGTTCCGCTTCTTTTATGGCTCTTTCTTTCCCTAATATTTCTTCAGCAGATTCTTGTTCTTCTAAGAACTCCTGAACATATTTGGCACTAATTTTGCCAGTGAGATAAAAGTAATAAACGAAAGCTTGGAAAGTCAATTTGTGTATTCCTATTTCAGAACATATTTTAATTCCTGAACTAGATAAAAGGGCATTGGCAGCATAAAACATGGAATAATATGCTGGATTGATTACCCACACGAAGCCATTAAAATCAGAAACACCAACCAGTTTAGCCATTTCTTCATCTGTAGAAACTTTATACACCACTCTTGACGAATTAAGGGCTTCTTCTGAAAGAGTTAGATAGAACTCTACTAAACGCTTATTTTCCTCTTTTCGGCTAATTAAACCCTCTTGGACTAACTGAGGGATTAATCTACGAATCTCCTGAATCTTTTTTTTATCTAATTCTTGGCTCATCTCACACCTGGTTAATCAACCGATAATAGTCTTCTGCTCCAAAAAACAAGATGTGCTTATTAAGAGTTTCGTTAATGACATTAAGCTTTCCTGGGCGCAAAATCATTTCTTTAACGCTCTCTTTACTGATAACTTGAACATGAAAGTTTCCAAAGTTTTCGGACATAAACTTAAGATTTCTTTCTACAGCTTCAACTTGAGCGATATCCTCAATAATCATTAAAACATCAATATCTGAGCGTTTGCTTTGCCTTCCTGCTGCATAGGAGCCAAAAAGCATTAAAGTAAAGAAACCAGAGGGGGACTTCTGTATTACCTCATCTACAAACAAGCCGATTTCTTTATGTTTTTTGAGAAACCTCTCAGCTCTTAAAGATTCTACATATGCCAGTAAAGAAAAGTTATTCTGATAATTTAACTTCAGCAGCTGATGCTCATCTTTCTTTAAGATATTTTTTTCTATTAATCCCTGCATCGCCTGATAAGCCACTTTATAGTTTTTGTTCAGCAATTTAGACAAGCCCCTAATGCTAAACGATTTAGTAATATTAGCGCAAAATATTTCCAGGATTTCCAATTGTGTTTTAGTCAGGAGCATGTTTCAAATTGCATATTTCTTTAATGTTATAATCATATTACTTAAATGTTATCGTCATATTACCTAAAAGTAATATGTACTATTTAAAGTTTTGCATCTCTATGCAACCACCATTTTTCATGCATATCCAATAAATGTTATTCTGTTCTGATGCTAATATTGCTTTGCCGACAACATCTTGGTTAGCACAACCGCTGGTGAAAATCAAGAACAAGATTAATGATATTGAAAACCCGAACACAATCTTTTTTTTCATATCAAAACATCTTCCTCAAATCAATTATATCTTCCTCACCAAACTCAAAAATCCAGAATGGCCTATCTGCTGTGTTTTTGGCCGAATTCTCCTTTCTTCAAATTCCCATTCCCTCTCAATGAGCTCTATTGTTTTCAGATACATTAAACTTTTTGTTTTCTTAACTTTCTCGACGAAATCACTCACTTGGGGAATACATGGAGAATAGCTGACAATAAACCCGCCGGAGGTTAATGCTTTAATGCAGTTTTCAATTGCTAACCATGGCTCTGGAAGGTCTAATGTAATCATATTTATATTTTTGTGCGGGATGGATTGGTAAATATCTAATTTTTTTGCAGTGATATTTTTTAATCCTAAAAATTTAATATTTTCCTGTGTAATGGCAAGATGGTCGTCTCTGATATCATAAGTGTAAACTTTCCCTTTCGGAACTAAATTTGCCAGAAAACAAGCCAATGCACCAGAGCCAGAACCAGCGTCAACAATCTTCCAGTTTGGCTCCAACCCTGTTTCTGAAACAAATAATCCTAAATCTTTCAGCGGAATAATCTGCGGCCCTCGTTTTATCCGCATATATTTGTCAATGAAGCTTGGTGAGATAATAGTGAATTCTTTGCCTAACTGCGTCTTTACTTTACTGCCTAATTTTGCTTTAAGAACATCTTCTTTTTTTATAAAGCCAAATTTAGTGTGAATATCTGCGCCTTTAAAGAAAAACCGTTTTCTGTCCTCGCTAACTAAAACCCGCTCCATTCCTTTATACCCCTTGTCAATTAATTATCGGTTAATCATTAAACTATTTATGATTTAAACTATTTATTATTCAAACAATCATAACCAAAAAATTATAATTAAACCTTCACTTAAAAACAAGATTAATCACTTTATCAACTTTGTTTGATTCCCAGCCTTTCTGCACAAGGCTTTGTCTGATTGTATTAACATCATATCCTGCAATCAGTGATTTGGTTACAAAACTTCCAACCATAATCTCTGATTCAACATTTGTAAGTTTGAGGTCATTAAATGCCGTATTAATTTTATCCAAAGGCCAATTGTGCTCAAGCAATTTCTCGCTTATCTCTTTCATTGTATTGCCCTGCATTAATTTGTTTTTAATGTGCTGTTTTAATACATGATGATCCATTGCATTAGGATAACATAATAAATGTGAAGTATCTGGATTTCGGATTGATTGAAAAGCAGGATTGTTTAAGTTGTTTGAGTTGTTTGTTATGGACAGCATTTCATTTGAATTTGAGTTTGGGTTTGCATTTAAATTTAAACCAAGAGAATCGTGCGGGAAATGATGAAACTCATGGTCCATGCTTGAGAATTTAACATTGTGCAAATCCTGCGCGTTATGATGTAAGGTGTTGTTATTAAAATTGTTATTGCGATTTTTATTATTGAAATTGTTGTTGTTGAGATTGAAATTATTATTGTTGTTAAAATTGTTGTTATTAGCGTTCATTCTGTTAAACTGATTAAGATAATAAGAATATCCTGCTGTGCCTATCAATAATAAAGGACCGAGAATAATTAAAAAAACATAGGAATAATTAACAACTATTGCTGCTGTTGATTTGCTAACAGCAAAACCAGTCATTGTTTGCAGGAATTTAACCATGTCTGTATTCATAAAAATACCTGTAATGACAATGATCGCTACAGCTATAAGATATTCCTTCCAAAATCTTTGGATGTTGTCTTTCATACTTTGCCTCTTTTATGAATAATCTACCTTTTTACTGATAATCGATTTGGTAATATATCTATTTAGATAAATACATATAAAAGAGATATATAAAGGTTATGGTGATTTTGGCGTTTGTGTTGTCCGAAAACTATTTACCTACGATAACATAAATTCAAACAAAAAACATTTAAATTAAATGCCGTTGCTACAGAACATACCTTCTTTGCGGGGGTAGCCAAGCGGCTAAGGCAATCGCCTGCAGTCCGCTATTATGAGCTTTAGCTTAAGCTTAAAGCGATGAACAGAAGACAGCGATCATTCGGGGGTTCAAGTCCCTCTCCCCGCTTTTTTTATTTTTATATAACCTCTTTTTTTGTTTCGTTCCAAGGCGCAGCCGCGGTTCACAATGAAAACTAGGTGCTGGGTTCTAGGTGCTGGGTTCTAGGTGCTGGGTGCTAGTTACGATGAATTATCGCCGCTAGCACCTAGCACCCAACACCTAGTACCTAGTTTTATTTTTCATGAGACGGTGGACTGCGTCCCACAAACGTGTGGGGAGCAAGAAAAGCAAAAATTTAAGACTTGAAACATTTCACGAAAACAAACCCTCAACTGAACAAAAACGATAAATTTATTAACGTTGAAAACAAAACAATTAATGAGGTGAGTTTATGGCAAAGAAAGTTGTGAAAATGAATCTTTCAAGTAATGGGTACAAGAATTTCAAGAAAGCAATGAAAAAAATGAAGTTTAAAAGTAAAGAATTATTCTTAAAATACTGCACGCTGAATACTATCAAAACAATTGCAACATCATCCCAAAAGAAACAAATTGCAAAAGAGATGAATTTAATCAAGAAAGCCAAACCGAAAAGATGAATATTCTTAAATTAAATAAAAAAGCGTGGGATAAAATTGGCGGAAAAGTTGCCTCGCCTTATATCAAGCATAAAAAATATTTGGAAGTTTTTAACTTGTTTTGTAATAAGCTTCCTAAACTTGCTTCTGTTTTAGATTTTGGCTGCGGTTCAGGATTACCATTCACCAAAGAATTAGTTAAGAGAGGCTTTAAAGTTACGGCAATTGACATTTCAGAAACTATGATTAAAGAGGCAAAAAAGAATGTTCCAGAAGCGAGATATTTTCGCGTTTCCATGACGAAGATTAAATTTATTGAAGAATTTGATGGTATATTTTCAGGATATACTATGCTTTGTTTAGACCAGAAAAATTTTAGAATATCTGCAAAAAAAGCAGTTAAAGCCTTGAAACAAGGTGGGGTTTTCTTTTTAGCTCTTAATGAACCACCATTTGGAGTAAATAACGAAGCAGAAAATTACACAAAGATAATGGGACAAAAGATGTATAGCAGACCTTACAATGAAGATGAAATTAGAAAAGTGTTCTCTAAATTTAAGATGAAAATAATAAAAGTGGATAGGGAAACAGTTAGTTCTAAAGTGTATGGTGATGAACATACATTACTTGTTCTAATGCAAAAACAATGAACTAACTATAACTCCTACATCTCTTAACTTTTACAATTCTCAACTTTATCTTAAACTTAATTAATCAACCAACCAATCCTTTAATCCATTCTAAAATCTTGTTTAATAAGCTCTGGGTTTCTTCTAACTGGCTGCTTAAGTCTATACATTTACTATTACTGCATTGATTGCTTAAGCACTCAAAATTATTTTGACAGGATGCATCCTTTTCTTTTTGTGGATAAAGTGTATTGTCAACATCACAATACTTCGGAACTTCTTCGCTTACCATACGAAAACCAGTATTAAGGCAATTGCTATCAACCTTACATCCTTTACACACCATATCAGGCTGAACACCATTATTTGGCATTCCTTGATTGAATTGTTGAGATCCGCCAGGTTGTAAGCTGCCATTACCCATATTCTGTCCATCTTGTCCTGGGCCTTGCGCTGGGAACATACCGCCTTCTTGTTGGAAGTTAGGTTGGAATTGTTGCTGACAGTTTTGCGGGAAATTCTGCATATTATTCTGTTGGTTGTTCTGTTGGTTGTTCTGTTGGTTGTTCTGTTGGTTGTTTGGTTGGTTGTTTGGTTGGTTGTTTGGTTGGTTGTTTGGTTGGTTGTTTTGCGGGAAATTCTGCATGTTGCCCTGTTGGTTATTTTGAGGGAAATTCTGCATATTATTCTGTTGGTTGTTTTGTTGGTTGTTTTGAGGGAAATTCTGCATATTATTCTGTTGGTTGTTCTGTTGGTTGTTTGGTTGGTTGTTTTGCGGGAAATTCTGCATGTTGCCCTGTTTGTTGTTTTGTTGGTTATTCTGCTGGTTGTTTGGTTGGAATTGTTGTTGACAATTTGATGGAAAATTCTGCATGTTGTTCTGTTGGTTGTTTTGCTGGTTGTTCTGCTGATTGTTTTGCGGATACTTTTGTTGCATAGAAGGTTGGTATGGCTGTGTTGGTGCTAAACTATTTCCACCATTTGTACTCACTTCACTAGGATATTTGCTAAGATATTCTAATATTAATAAATCATCATTAATAGATTCCCAATCCAATCTGTATAAAATAATAATTTTGTTAGCATTGTGCCATATATATTCATATCTGTCTCCTGACGCGGTTTCTTGAATACGCTTTGCAAGATTCATGTTTTTGAGGGTAATAAATTCCATATTTTCATCTTTAACTCCTTTTTCAAAAAGAAATTTTGCTCCGTTTGAATCCTTTAATACTCTTATCTCTGCTTCTGCTTCTAATTCACCTATTTCATACATTGCAGTATAACGCTTATCCCCTCCAGAAAGCGAAACTATATCTTCATCAATAAATTTATAGTTCCCTATATCTTTTTTAATCAAACCATTTGTCTGATCCTCTTGTTTAGAACTTTCACTTGCTATATTAAGAGGATATTTAGTTAAGTATTCTTGAAGTAAGGCATCACTTTCAGAACCTTCTTCTGGAAATTCAATTGAAACTAAGAAATTTCCACTGTTCCAAAACAGAATATAGTTTACATCTGTGTTTAGACCAAGCTTCTTATTGTTAACATCTACAAGAGTTCCTTCATTTAATGCTCCGGAAAACATTTCTTCAGCATCTTTTGTGGTGTATAATTCATATACATCTACTCTTACATCAACATCATTATTTTTGTAAAATGAGATATATTGATAATTGATATCACCATCTCGCTTATCAATATCTGCGCTCAAATAATTATAATCACCAATATTTTTTTGTATTAGCTTATCAGTAACTTCACCAACACCAAATACTGAAGTTACTAATACAGATGTTACTAAAACTGAAGTAAGCAACAACAAACCAATTAAAGATAATATCCCTTTTATTCTCTTTTTTGCTAATAATAATGTTCCACTTTTTGCGTTTTTCATTTTTCACACACCTCAATGTTTTTTTATTTGTTTTATGTTTTTTATGTTTTCTATTCGTTTTATTTTTTTATTTTTTTTACGTTTTTCGTATAGAGAACTTTGAATACCGGCTAAATATCGGATTATTCAAAAAACTCTAAGTAGTCCTATAGAACGGGACAATACTTATATCTTTGCCGGGACGATGGAACGTTCCAGTTAGGTTCCAGTTAGGTTTCAGTTAGGTCTCAGTTAGATTTCAGTTAGGTCTCAGTTAGATTTCAGTTAGGTTTCATTTAGATTTTAGTTAGATTTGTATTTGTTTAGTTCCTGAGCGAAGCCACCTGTCTTACTATTATTTATTTCTTTATTTCCTACCTGATTGGACACGTTCACTATGAAAACTAGGTGCTAGGTTCTGGGTGCTAGGTACTGGTGGCGATAATTCATCGTAACTAACACCTAGCCACTAGCACCCAGCACCCATTTTAATTTTTCATGAGACGGGGACTGCGTCCCACATACGGGTTATGAGCGGAAGAAAGATATTAAAAAAATAGGAAATTAGCTAAACAAATACTTAGATTTTAATTAGGTTCCAATTATGTTTCAGCTAGATTTCAGTTATATTTCAGTTAGTTAGATTTAGTTAATTCTTCTCTAAAAACCATGGAGAAAGGCTTATTTTACGAACTTTTCCTTCTTTTTGCGTTTGTATAATATTTTTCTTTTCTAATAAATCAATATTCCGTGATAATGTTCCTTTAGAAAGCCCTGTTTTATGATGAATTTTAGACAAGTGAACTGGTGCTCCAGATTCCGCGACAAATAAAACAATCTTTTTTTCATTCTGCCTAAGTGTTCTGATAATATCATTTGCCCTTTTGCCTAAATTAATCCCTGTTTTAGTCTCTGTTTCATTTGTTTCTTTTAGGTTATTTGTTTCTTTTAGGTTATTTGTTTCTTTTAGGTTATTATTATTTCCATCTGTTTCTTTCGCATTATTTACTCTATTTGTTTCTTTTATGTTATTATTTCCATTTGCTTCTGTTAGGTTGTTTGTTTTGCCTGATTGATTTGCCATCTTTGTTTCATTAGGTGGTGAGATTAAACTTTTCAAACCTTTTTTTGTAATAAATTTATACAAAATAAAACTTAATATGATTAATCCTACAATCAACAATAATGCAAGTATTAAGAAAAAAGGATTAGTAAATAGTTTATTGTTATTAACAATTAAAGATTTATCTAATTTAATTTCTACATTAGTTCTCATCCCTTTTGTTATAACTACTCTTTCAGTTCCTATGCTACCTTCATGAATAGCTGATATGTCGCATATTCCCTCAGGAACAGCGTCCAACAAGAACGAACCGAATTTATTTGAAGTTTCAGGGTAATCTATTGAAATAACACTGCTGCATTCAAAATTAAGTTCTGTTTCTGCAACAACATTATCTAAATTATCTTTCACAATACCATATAATGAGCCGACTGGATGCAAGAACACGATTTTAACTTTTGGTGAATCAGTAACTATTAAGAAAAGATTACTATAATATTCATAATAATCTGATTCTGGCTTTTTTGCAAGAATTTTAATGCTGTAACTGCCCTTATCTAAATTCAGCACTAAATCATTATCTTTTCCCATATAATATTGAGTAGAGCTGCCGTCAATCTCTATATCCACAAATATATCTTTTAATGGCTCTTTAGTTGCAGCATCAAATAAGGTTAATACAACATTAGAAGACTCAGCAGCGCTAGATGGCTCGACAACATTAGAAGACTCGACAACGTTAGAAGTCTCAGCGTGTATTAAAATAGGGAAGAATAACGCTAAAAACAGCATTAGCATAATAATTAAATTCTTTGTTAAGTTTCTTGCCATGATAATTAATTTATGTGTTATTGTCATAATCTTATTTAGAATTGTAAAAGAAGTTTATAAAATTAATGATTTAAATCTGCTTCATGGTAATGTTGATTCTAACCTGCTTGATATTCTTGTAAAAGGTTTTAAACCAACTTCACTGCTGGGGAATTCTTGTTCTAAAAGTTCTTTATATTGCTGGTAAACTGTATTAGCCACAAGAAGTTCCCCTAGACTATAATCAAATCGTTTATAATCAAGAAAACTAAATCGCTGCATACTCATGAGTGTAGGTTCATCTACTCCTGCTTTTCTTAAGACAGCCATTGCTCTTTTGTCAGTGATGCCTTTTCTTGAACAAACAAAAGCTAACGCACCATTAACATCATGGTCCGCTAAAAAAAGCATGGTATCAGCATCACCACTGAATCCTGCCATAGAATAAAAATTTGCATCACTTCCATTAAAATACTCTGATAAACGAACAATATCATTTCTTCCACAAATTCCTGCTTTAACGTATCCTTCCAGATTAGACACGCCGATTTTTTCAACCAAAGGCAAATCCATAATGGAATAAGGGGTAGCGACCCCTTATAATCCCCTTTCGCCTTCGCTACTCTGCGACTCTTTCAGAGTACGCAGTATCTTGCTCGGCGACGAATATTT
>JAGVYH010000017.1 GCA_018303325.1 Candidatus Woesearchaeota archaeon | reverse complement strand
CCTCTTTTCAGCGTGAAATCTCTTAAGTTTCTTTCTCTTATCCAATCTGTTGTCATGAATAAAAATACATGGTCATCTTCCATTGTACCGATGTCTAACTCTTGATAGTCAAATCTATTATACCCTCCTGGCCCAAGGCGTGTTTCTGGGCCACCTGTCTGTCTGTCAACATGCGGAGTAGTAAATGGCTCTATTCTAGCGCCTAAAAAAGGAGAATCTTCTGCATTGCCCTTGATTAAATACATTTCAGAATCTCCGGAATGTGCAGTATGTAATATTTGTGTTTCATGATCAAATAATGCAAGTTCTAATGTCGTTGCTGCCTTTGTTTCATTAAGCATTCTATCTGAAGTTCGTTTGAACTCTTCCTCTATTATTTGTTTGATTGATTTAGGTTTTGTTTTATCTTCAGATAATGTTTTTCTTATACTCTTTCTTATACCATCTCTCAAAAAATTAGCAGCAAGATGGCTGCCTATCTCTCCTTCTTTGCCTGAAACACCATCACATACTAAAAACAGGCTTACATCGGATTCTGAAAAATAGTTAACACTGCAAAAATCTTCGTTTGCTTCCTTTCTAGGATGTTTTCTTGTTTCGTGTGCTGACTCTAATGCCATTTTCTGTTTGTTGTCTTAACTAAATTTTCTAACTTCCTCTCACTTTCATTTCTGAACTACAAGTTAAGTTTTATAACCTGTAACTTGTGTGGTTAAACTCGTTTTAGGCATCTTTTATTTTTTTCTAAACTGAATCTTGTTATCAAATTTGATAATAATCAAAGGCAGCAATCATACGTATTGTTTCAAAATGTTCAAATCCCATTCTAATTTCTTTTTTTTCATAGCAATTTATTGGTTTCTTAAGTAACTCCCCTATCTCCACTCTCATAACTATGTTTGCCAGAGAAAATAACAAATTATCATTGCTTGTAACAAAAATTTGCTTAATCGCGGATCTTTTCTCTTCAATATCTTCAATATTTTCAATTTCCTCTCTGCTTAAGAAGCTGTGGGTAGCTTTAACTTCTGGTTCACTGAGTTTATTGTCACTAATATCTGATTCAAGAACAATAAGATCCCCTTCATAACACCCAACAAAACAAAATAATTTATCTTCTCCACGCGGCTTGTAAAGCTTAGTGCATAATGGTCTTATTGAATTTCTCCCAATCCATTTTTCTGGAGAATAAACAACCTGTTTTTTGCAATAATCCATTATATGAACACTACACAGCTCTGTTTTTTTGTCTTCTATTATTGCAGAAACATATGTTTTATCCCCTGTTAAAACATCAAAGTCAATTATTCTATAACGTTGCTCAGCATCATATTCTTTCAGAATATAATCCTCAATGTTATTTGGTTCGTTGGCAATGTTAGCCTCTTTTAATTTAAGGCTTTTTATAATGCACTCAATTGCAAGAAATAGATGGTTATATTCTTCAGCAGTTTTCACCATTTGAATAACAGATGGTTTCCATTCAGGCATATATGTTATACTCTCCAATTTTGAGAAATCTCCTTTTTTGAAATGAAGATAAAATAAACCAACAGATGGGTAATCATACAAAGTTCTACCATTCGGTAAATTAATTTCTCTTTGTCGTGTTAATAATAAATAAACATCACCATCTCTAAAACCAACAACCTTCCCGTCAAAATCACTTTTTTGTATGCCGTATTCTATTGACTTCAAAATTTTTGTCAGATCTTTAGATGGTGTTTTTTTTTGAACTTCCTCCACTGCTTCTTTTAGTTTAGATATAGGGCACACTATAAATTGTTCTTGGCTTCCGTCAGACAACACAATGCTTGTCAGCCCATCATTTGTAAATACAATATCAGTATCCTGCGTAACACACTTTATAGAAAGAGGAGTTTTCTTTTCTAATGAGACAAATGCAAGTTCTTCTCTTTCTTTTTCTCCTGATGCATTATAATCAAAATAATGCACTCCTTTTGTGCCTGTTTCCTTTTCTCTGCCCATTGAACCAACACTAATTCTATTTGTTATTTTTACCATTTTAATCTACCTCCTAAAATGCGAATATTACAATTATTTCTAAATACCAACGCATTTTTAGTATATCTCCTAATAATTTTTTTATTTTTGTATATAACTCATCACACAACTTTACTCTAAAAACGAATCTGATTTATTTTTGTTTTTCTGCGATTTGTTTTACCTTACCTAAATAATTTATTTTTATTTCAATTCCAGATTTTTCGCTGGATTTATCATCATTTAAGCGTTTTATATCATCGTCTATTTTTTGTTTTGCAGCATATAAACGTTCAAGTTCCGCTTTTTTTATTTTTTCTAAATCTTCAAATTCCTTTCTTTTTCTTTCTGCTTCTTTTATTTGAGTTTTTAACTGAAGATTTAATGCTGCGGTTCTGTTTGCATATTTACTATCTAAATTATTCTTTGCTTCTGTTTCTTTAGTAATCTCATCATCTATTCTTAGAGAGAGATTTGTATTATATTTTTGAAAGGCGGTATTAATTCTTACTTTGTGTTGATCACTTGGTGAGGTTGTTCTAAATCCATTTATTTTCTGAACCAGTTCTTCTATTGGATTATACCCTTCTTTTTGATCTTTTGGTGTGACAATTCTTTCTGTGGTATCTTTATCACTCAATGTTGCAACAGCGCGATGATATGACATCTCGACATAATAGTAGCCTTGCTTATTTTTTTTAACTTTGTAATATTTAGACGTGTTTATTGCCTCTTCTAGCTGTTTAAAAAGAGTTCCTGAAAGTGTTTCTCCACCTGTTGAATTTCTCACAGGCTTTAACATAGAATAAATAACACTGGCAACATCTTTTTGTATGTTTTGATTAAATGCCACTAAATTATCTATTGAAGCTAATTTTGTTTGCTGGGTGGCAGGTAATACACCTGTTAAAAGTTCTATGGCAATTCTGCCAATTGAAAAGACATCTGTTGCTTCTGCATATGCCTTTATTACTTCTGGCTTATTTGGCATTATTTTTGTATCGCCATTAAGATCTCTGTATAATTCATCTGCTTTTCTAAAATATGAGGACATGGTTTGCTTTCTAACTGGATTTCTCTCTGGGTATGCTTTCAATTCATCTAGTATATCAACATTACTAGCAATGGTTTTGCCACTCATTACCCTGTCTTCTTTCTCTGGCCAAATATCAGACAATCTAACCTCCAATGTTTCAGGCTCTAATAAAAAACCATTATCATCAAACCTTCCACTCATTAAAATATTATATGGATGAAAATCTATTTTGTGTATCTTATTTTTGTGTAGATAATCCAATGCATTTAGAACATTTAAGATTATTGTAAAAGCAGTTGCAGTTGTTTCAGGGTCTTTAAATGCTTCCTCATTGCCAAAAGGCAATTCATCTTCTGCTTCTGTTTTCCTTTTATTTATTTGATCTATATAAAGAGCACAGTCCTTATCCATTCGTTTCATACTACACCCTTTTTTTCTTTCGCCATTAATATCAATATATCCATTTTTCTCAGGCCTTAAAATAAAATGAATCCCTTCACCTGAAAGTAACATTAATCTTGTTATATTTTCTAGGAATTTGTCTTCATACTTTTTGTCTGTTGAAGTTAAGACTTTTGCAACATATCTTGTAGAGTCATCTATTAAACTTGCATGATAAACTATTGAATTTGAACCGCGACCGATTATTTGAGAAAGAGTTACATCATAATTTACATTATTTCCACATATTAATTTTTCTGCTTTAACTTCTTCTGTCATTTTCTCACCTTTGTTAATTTTATATTTTAATTTTTCTATCTTTCAATCAACTGTTTTTAATAATCCTTTCAAATTTGTGTTGTTATGTATTGTATCTATTTGCAAGTTATATTATAATTAAGATTAACTTATAGCTTGAACAATACTGCCAACTGATTTATCAAATTCTCTCCTTTTGCTGTTTATATTTGATATATTTGAGTAATGCAAATTGTAATCTGTTTTTTGGGCTTCTCTCTCCTTTGAAATATCAACTACATTAAAAGAATGTGAACTGATAAAGTATAACCTGTTATTTACTATCCTAAACCAATTAGGTGTTAAGTTCACATACAATTCTTTGATATTCATAGCAGTAGTTTCAGTAGACTGTTCAAAGGGATTAAATGATAACTTCACTAATTGTATAGGTGAATAAGTGTCATTCGTTCCTATATGTATTCGTGTATTAAATGCAAGGGTTTTTTCCCTGTCATCTTTACCGCCCAACTTATCCTCAAACACCTGCAAATTAGAAATAATGCCACTCTCACCTTTGTAAATAACATGCGATATTTCTTCTTCTCCTTTTCCAGAGCTCCAATAATATATCCTTGTTCTGTCTGTTCCTGCAAAAACTCTTAAAACACCATTATCACCATAATACGCTTCAATACATTTAACAATTTCAGCATTATCCCATGTTACTTTCTCGTTTGGTACAAGCTCATGCTCTAATAAGATTTCGTGCTCAGAAATAATTGTATGATAAGGTATTTCAGGTATTTGCGGCATCTTTTTTGTATCATCACTTGATAAATAATTAAACCTAATCCTTCCAATACTGAGCTTCCCATCTTCAATGACAGCAAAAACTAAATCCTTACCCAATATTTTATAACAATAATTTGGGTTTAGGACAATTCTTCTCTTTTCAATATCATCTGACTCTAATTTTAATACTATCTTGTCTTTAGCACTACTATCAGCATTTTTACTAATTTTACTATTTCTTATAATTTCATAAGCACTTATTCCAATCAATCCATAAGACAAATGATTTACCAAAATTATTTGTTCTAAATCAGATATTGCAGGATTAGTCACTTTTTGTGGTGAAATAACACCGACAAAATTAATCGGATTATTTGCGTTTGGAAACTTAATATCAAGCTTATCCTCTTCATTAATTCCAATAATAGATGCATTTATACGATCTCCAACAAATGCATATATTTTGTTAAACAGAGTAAATGAAGTCAGTGCCCTGCAAGTATGCTCCAAATCAAATCTTTTTGTTTCGTGGAGTTCACCATTTTCATCCCAGCAAACATGAGTAATCCTTCTGCCTAAAGAAACAAGATATTCTTCATCTTTTAATTCTTCAAAATTTTTTGTCATTTTTTAAATATTTTTATTATTTTTTATTCTTGTTTTCCGCGTTTGCTAACACTATCTTGTTGTTTGTGTCTCCACATACGGAAAACAACATGTTTTTTCATTTCCAACAGGATTAACAAGCTCTTTTCCAATCACAAGATTAGTTATCAATCTGTACAATAAAGTTGCATAATCTGCCAGGCAACCTCTCGAAAATTGACGCTGAACATATTCCTGCATCTCAACTTCCAAAGGAACTGCTCTACCATTACAAAAACCATGGTGATATGTTGCGAAAATACCTGTGTTTTCATCTAATGTTAATCTTTTTTGTCCAACAGCTTCTTCAATTTCAGGAGAATATGAAAACCCACTTTTATCTGAAGTTCTCTTTAAAGGTATAAAAACCCCATTATAAAAATCACCCTCAAACCTTAAACTACTTCCTAAGCTTCTGGTTGCTGCGTTGATAACATTGATTAAAGAATCTCTGACGCTTTTATTTGAGTCGCCATTATTTTGACGTTTATCTGAAACATAAGAATATAATTTATTTCTAAAAAAAGCATGGGCGTCCTTAGGATTAATGTTATATTTTTCTAAAAATCCTTTTGGAAAAACAGGCAGGGCATAAGATTCATGATCTCCTATTACACCAATATTATTAAAGGCTATCTTAAAGGTTTCATCTGTTAATAGATGCTCTAATCCAAAATGTTTTGCAAATAGCTCTCTGCTTCTTTCAACATCATAATCATTAACACCGACTAAAAAAGGAGTAAGTTTAGGGTTAAACATTGCGAGAATATTACACGCCATTGACATTTCATTTGTCAAAACAAGAATCGGTTTAGGGTCATGTTTAGGCTCGTGCATGGTTGACCTAAACAATTTTGCATAATCAATTATCATTTTTAATGACGGCGCAAAACACCCCCAAATTCTGTATCCATAAGGCAGTCTGCCTTCTCTTTTCATCTCAAATATTGTGCTTAATGCTTCAACAGTTATTTTTCTCTCTAAATCTTTCTCATCGCTGTTTTTAGCTTCTAAATTTTTAAACTTACCTTGTTCATAAGCTTTAGCAAGAACCTCTTTATGCGCATCTATTCCACCTTGTAATTTAGAAACATCAACCATTATTTCGTATAAAATCTCGCAAGATAATGAAGCAGTTTTTTCTTTATAGGTTTCACCATTCTTTCGTCTATACTTTTTATAGTTGTCAGTGCCGTTAACTGCTATAAAATCGTCAATTATTGCATCAGTGATATCTTGGAATTGTGGCGCGTATAAATCAAAAGCTGGAGAGAAGAAGATTACATCAGATTGTCTATAAAATTGTGTGAATCTGTCACTCTCTGTTATCTTTTCATCATTATTTGCTTCGCTTACAGTTATTTCAATACCATTTAATTTCAGAGTTTTTTTGTTTGATTTTGTTATTGTTATATGTTTTTTTTGAATCTTGTCTAAAAACATTTCATTTTTCTCTCTTTTTTCACCGTTTGTATGATTATAAAACACAATCTTGTTAATTCCTTCAAGAGAAATTGTGTTATCTCCACCAATTCTTTCATCATCATCAGAAATAGCTCCATCTACTATAGCCCTAAAAAGATTGTCAACTGCTCTTCCTCTTCCGACTATCCCAAGTGTATGTCCTATGGTACCCACCCAACACGATTTTCCTGTTTTTTCTTTTTATAATATATATAATAAAGGAAACCTTACATTTTTTATAAATGTTTTTGAAATTATTACTTTTAAATACTAAATTTTTCCGAAATGACTGGTGGTTTTTTCGTCACCTCTTTTAGACGAATATCTGTATCTTTTTCTAGTATACCGACAATTAATTAACGATTATTTTACTCATTTCTTTAAAGTACCCAATAATCCCATTACTCATATACGCTGGTTCACCAGAATTTCTTTCTTGAAGCATCTTTGCAGCAATAAAGCTGCCTGCAAGTTTCATACGCATATCATTTACATTAACTTCAATCTCTTGCATTACTTGGGTATACGGCATTAATAATTGGTTCAGCCTTTCAATAATGAAAGGATTAGTGTCTTTTGTTGCGTATCTCTCTGCAAACTCTTTAAATAATTCAATTTTTCTGAGGATAAGCATATTCACAGATATTCTTTCTTGTGTATCTTGCAGATATGTTCTAAGCTCTTCTTCCATACCACCAAGTCCTTTTAATTTTCCTTTTTCACTGTCTATTCTTTCAGTATAATCTTTTATAAGAGCATCAACACGAGTTATTTCTTTGCTTACATACTCTGCCTGCTCGTCTAAAGATGAGGCTGCAACAATATGTCCGAGATTATAAGAAACAGTTTTTACATTTGGAGCAGTAATATTTTCTTTCTCGTCTTCTTTACCTTTTTTATTTTTTTCATCTGCATTATTTCCATCAACTTGTTCTTCTTCATCTTGTTCACTGAGTTGTTTGTCCTGTTTAGTCATAGTGATAATTCTCGGGAGCATTCCAGCAAGCTGTTCTAACTGTCCATGATAACTTAACAAATATGCTCTTTCAACTGACAATGAATCTATTTTCTGCTCAACTGCA
Organism: Candidatus Woesearchaeota archaeon; assembly: GCA_018303325.1. Taxonomy (GTDB): domain Archaea; phylum Nanobdellota; class Nanobdellia; order Woesearchaeales; family DSVV01; genus JACQSP01. Next base: position 4,716 of record JAGVYH010000017.1, on the reverse strand, counting down.
GTTATCCTTTTCATACGAGAATAAACTTCATTTACTGCATCATATAATACACGCTGAATTTTTCCTGCTTCCTCTTTTACACCATATTCTAAATTATAATCTTTGAATGGATGAACTACTTTTCTAATTGCTTTCCTTTTAAGAGACAAATAACCCGACATTACCTCGTCTTCAAACTGCCGCATTGCAGCTCTTGGATTTGGAATAGGCACAACATTTCTTTGAGGTGTTTTTCTCAGCTCTTCAACTTTTTCTTCAAGCCATGAATTAAAATTTTCTTTTGCCATTTGTTATTCACTCCTATCTGTTCAATTATATTATTTTCACTTAATCTTAACTTAATGATTATTCAACTTTTAGTATACTTAACTTCCTCTCAAAAATCTGTAATCTTCAATATTTATCTTTGCAACCTTCTCTTCTAGACTTGCATTTCCAAACAGATAACCTTTAACTTTACCAACTACATCAAATAATCCTCTTCTCTGCTTATCCATCCTCTCCAATTCATCTCTGTCCCATAATTCTAGATTCTGTCGTCGAGCTTCTGCTCTGAGCTGAGAGGTAAAATAGGCATTGGAAACAAGTATCGCATAATCTGCGCCGACAAAGATTCTCTTCTCGTCAATTTCATCTGCCAGATTATTAATTCTTCTTCTTTGGCCACTCTTCTCACCCCTCTCTCCTTTCTCGTCGATAAAATGATCAAGCCCAAGATGCGCATTTGGGTTTGAGGAATATTTGCATTCTATAATTACTAACTTTCTTAATAAACCTAAAATACCTGATTTTGTGTATTGAACATCAACTTGTCGTCTTGATTCTCTATGCTTTTTCGATTCACCATCGAATTCGCTGCTGCCTTCTTCATGGTGTGTATAATAAACATCCCATCTGACTGTCTTTATGCCAGAATCATACAAAAGTCCGGCAACATAGCATTCAAATTTCTTTGACTGTTCAACAACCTCAGGAGATGGCTTTATTCTTCTTCTTTCACTATTTCCTTCACCATCTCTGCTTTTTCTATACCTTTGTGCAACTGTCATTTTGATGATTTGTTTTATTTATTTCCTACCTGATTGGACACGTTCATGATGATTTAGTTTTTTCTGTTAGTTTAATACACATTTCTTAAAAAACTTAAAAATAATCATGAGACGGTGGACTTCGTCCCTAGTACGAGTTGAGAGCAAAAAAACCTATTAATCATATAAACCTATTCCTTATTTTATCTAATTAATTTACTTTCAAATTAAATTATTAGTTATACACTGCATCCATCCAGCTAATCTCTCAACACTTTGCCGTCAAGATAATCATTCTTTAATGCTAGTCCATACCTGCTAACTTCTGCGCCGAGTTCTTTCCAAGGTTCAATGTATGGCTTTGTTGCATCATCTGCTTTTTTTTTAATATGTCCTGAAACATTATCTGTTATGTTGTCGACAGCATAATTAATCTTGTCGCTGATTCCTTTAGTTATCTGGTGTAATTTGTCCTCATCATTATCATCGTCGCTATTTCTATTATCCTTATTTCTATTATTCTCACTAAGTTTAGTTTCAATATTATCTTTAGTATTAGTTGTTGTCTGTTCTGCTTTTTCATTCTTCGGTGAAGTTGAAGAGCATACACTACATGTCGCTATCGAATACAATGCATATCCTATACAGCCGTACACGAAAATCCTACCCAATCTCATTGCATAACCTCTCGCTGAAATATATGTTGATTCTTTCATTATGATAAATTTATAATCTCAATAATATTAAATATGTAATCATAGTATAATTTAAATATTATAATCAAATACTATCTAAATACTATAACCGCTTGTTGTCGTCTTGACTTCTGTAGGTTGTTGTTGTGATGGCTGAGATTGCTGCTGATATAATGGATTGCTTGAAGGAGTATCAGGTTGGAACTTTGCATCAGACTGAACCTTTTTTTCTAGTCCGCTTTTTTCTATGCCCCTTTTAGAATCATTACTTCCAACATTTGCCAATGCATCAATCGCATCCCTTCCATATTGAAATGTGTTGTAAACTCTTTCTGTTAATGTTTTCTCTCGTGAAAAATCAAACAAATGGCCGTCTTCTGAATTATCTTTATACTTTTTGTCATCACTTTGATCACTGCTTTGCATTATAGCATCACTATCCCCCAATTCTGCCGAGTAAAATCTTCCTTTTGGAGAAAGCGGTGGATGAATTGGTTGTTCATACTCCCCTTTATTTGTTCCAAAGAACATCGCACTACAGTCTAATGTATATCTGCCAAGGACTGCAATAGACGTCAATATTGATGTAACTAATGCAAATCGTTTTACACTTTTCCATCCGCTTGTTTCTGCATTGGTTCTTGCATATGCCATTTTATATCACAATTTACAATTTTTTATCATGTTACATATCTTAATAATTACACATCATTTTTGTGGCTGAGCATAGACAGTATTAACTTGTTGTTCAGCTGTTCCTTCAGCTACTCGCTTAGATGCCTCGTCAACAAACTCTTTTTTATTTTCTTTGCTCATTCTGTTGAATGCACTCCATGTAACCTGCTCTAATCCTTTTTGTCCGTCTGATTTATTCGCATCAATAGAAAAGATAATCTTGTCGGCGACATTTAATAACGAGGATTGATATTTATCTATTGTGCCTTGTGATTCTGAATACTCATCAATTTTCGCCATATAATCCTCGCCCATCTCAGCAGGGTCAGTATGTGTAATATCATAGCCAATATCATTTCCAAATTCATAGATAGAATTTGCTGTTGATACAATGGTATCTTTAACACCGTCAGCAGTTGAAACAATACTTTCTTTTGCATTTTCATAGGCAGAAACCACATAATCCTTTGTAAGAACACCTGTGGCAAATATTGCAGCACTTATGCCTATATAAGTTACAATCTTACCTAATATTCTATTTCTTTTATGCCTTTTTTGCATAGAAAACATATCTCCTCTCATTCCCCTGACATCTTCGTCTGATAAAAACGCATCTGCTCTTTTAATAATATCATCGATTCCAACAGCGCCTGCTTCACTAACAGCGTTTCCATCGCCTTGAATTCCATCGTTTGGTTTTACCATAATATAACCCCCTCAAACAATAATAAATTAATTTTCTATTTTTTTCACATCATACCTTTTTTTTATATAGTGGCGGACTTTAATATTCGTATAAATTTTGTTAAAGTCCGCGAATATAGTCACGGAATTAAATATACGAAAATTAATGTCCGTGACTATATTCCCTCTTCATCTTTTGCCATGAATGCCTCGCTCTTTATCTCGTCGACAATATAATGCACCTGCTTTTTTTCAACACCTAATTTATCGCATTCTTCCTCAAAGTCATGGCATTCAGACATATTTGCGAATACACAGTCTAAAATGAAATTGTATTCGTTATTAATCTCAAACGCTGAGTTTATGTTTTGGTGGCTTTTGATAAATTCCTTTAATTTTTGCTTGTTTTGAGCAGCGATTAAAATCGTCACCCTAAGCCCATAGCCAAGCAGCTGAAAATTTATTAAGCTGGTATGTTTTTTTATTAATTGCTCCTCGTGAAATTTTATTCTGTCATAAATGGTTGAGATTGAGACTCCTGTGGCTCTTGAAATCTCTGCAAGGGTTTGCCGTGAATTTTTTCTCAGCTCGCATAATATCTTAAGGTCAGATTCCTTAACAGCTGGGAATACTGTCTTATTCACTTCTTTGTTAATTTCAACCATTTTTATTACCGCAACACCTTTTTTGCCCTTCTGTTTCTGGATTTGAGTGCATATTTGATATATCATTAGGAATATTCATTAGTAACTCATCATGAACAAACCATTACGAATAAACGAATAAACTTAAATACATCTTAAACTCGGAAAAACCTATAGTATATTAGTAGAATTTTCTATATAAACTTGTGTTGTAGTGGGGAGAACGACAGTTAAAGGAATGTTTTTTTAGGTTAATACCATAGCAAGGTAAACCCCTAAAACTTTATAAACAATTCTTCATTCCCACAAATTATGGAAAGAAAAAGCTTATGGCTTCCAAAGGAATGTTTATCAAGACCTGTTGAATATCTTAAAGGCGGAAAAGGGTATAGTGCATTAAGAGCTCAAGGTGAAATTACTAGGCTTATTTTAAATTTAGCAAATTATGCTCTAAGGCCTTATCATTTTGATAATATAGCTGATTTTCTGGACAATCAGGAAGAATTAGAGCATGGAATCCCTCTTGTTTTTCCAGACTTGGAAGTAAAAGTTGCCAAAAGAAATAAAGAAATCCAAAGGCTTGAACTTATTTTAGGCGATAATTCTGGAACACTTAAAGCAATATATGACTGGACGCCGAGAATAATACATGATCCTGGCGCAGGTGATAGGGACATGGCAATTGATCCTATGAACAATCCTCTTTTTGGCGCAGAACCTGAAGATACTTTAAAGATATATAATGCGATGTATGCAGCGCAAAGTACAATAAGTTTAGATCCATTTAGAGTTCTTAATGACAAACATTATCAAAGAATAAAAGAAATGAAGGCTAAGGCATATAAGGAACATGGTATTGGTTAGCAAACTAAATGTTAACAAGTAATTTATTTTTTTAGTGTACGTAAAGAATCCCCAGCACTTTAGTGCTGGGTCTCGCTATTTTCTCAGAAAAATTTAAGATGCGGCTTCGCCGCAGTATAAACTGCG